>JABFRG010000328.1 GCA_013141295.1 Polyangiaceae bacterium | reverse complement strand
CCCTGGATGTGGACCCGGTGCGGGCCCTCCTTGGAGCCGCCGCCGGGGGTGACGGTGGTGACGACCTTGTGGGTACCGCCGCTCGACACGGTGGTGCTGCCGCTGCTCGAGAGCGTGGTGGTGCCGCCACTGGAGATGGTCGTGCTGCCACTGCCGCCGCTGGAGCTGTCGTCGTCGGTGCTGTCGTCGTCGTCGTCGGACGCGTCGCTGGCGTCGGACGCGTCGCTGGCGTCACTGGCATCGGAAGCGTCGCTCGCATCGGCGGCGTCGGCACCCGCTTCGGTCATGCCGCGGTTGTTGCCGCCGGCGCCCAGCACCCCGCCGTCGAGGCCGGCCTTTTGCTCGTCGCAGGCCCGGAGCAAGAACAGAATCAGACCGATGAGCAGGAGCACGCCGAGTGCCAGGAGGAGCCAGAGCCACCAAGGGCGCTTCTTCGTCTCTTCCTTGGGCTTCTCTTCTTCCTTGGGCTTTTCCTCGGCGGCCTTCGCCACCGTGGCTGCCGCCACCGCAGCGCCCGCGCCCACCGCCGCCGCCGCGACGCCGGTGCCGAAGAGCTTCTCGAAGTTGCCGTAGCCGAAGACGTACTCGCCCTGGCCACCGAGCGAGCGCGGCGACGCGCCCCAGTTGATGGCGAAGAGCTTGCCGTTCTGGGGATTGAAGAAGTAGTTGGGCGTGCCTTCGACCTCCAGGGAGGGGACGGTGAACGCCTCCTTGTACTTGTGATAGCCGGAGGACGGGTCGGCGAAGGTCTTCGACACCTTGGCCAGGCACGCACCGAAGTCGGCGATGGCCTTGTCGGTCTCCGCCGGGTACTTGGTTCGCGCCTCCGCAAGCGGCACCAGCTCGGTGAGATTCCACCGGACGGTCGTCGGCAAGCTATCGGAGCCCTCGGTGTCGGGTACCAGGAGCCGCCCGTCGAAGAACTGCGGCTCGTTGAGGTCGGAGGCGAGCTTCCAGATGGAAACGCCCCCAACGAGATTGGGAAGCCAGGTCGTGCTCTCGTCGCTCATGAAAATGGGCCTTTCAGGTCCGGACCAAGGCTTTCCGCTTCACCAGAGCGCTTTGCGCGACGCGGCAGAGAAAGCTACTGACTTCTACGATCGAGCTCTTCGTCGGATCTGACCCGGGCCCACGCTCGCACGTGCCCGAGTCGAAAATACGAAGAGAATCGACGGTTTCGAAGGATACGCGGGAGAGCTCGGTGGAGAGCAGCTGGGCCATCAGGGGGGCAGTTTGGACCACCAAGGCGCGGTCCAAGGTGCGTCCGAAATCGTAGAACGCACGGCTAACTTCGAAGCCGAGCGCCACTTTCGCTTCTTCGTCCATCTCCGCCCGGAAGTAGAAGCTCACGCCGGAGGCAAATGTAAAGGCCTCGGCTGCCGATAGATGGGTGCCCAGCTCCGCGAAGAAGAGGCGCAGCGGGAAGCTGGCATCGCCGTTTCGCGCGCCGAGGATCGAATCGTCGAGCACATCGCCCAGCACCAGCTTCGAGAGAATGGGATCGCGCGCCGCGTCGTGGCTCGCGTGGGGCGCCGCTGCAGGCGCCGGCGCGGGAACGAGCTGCGCCATCGCGCGCTGAAAGCGATCGCGATCCACCGAGCTGCCGAGCGCCGAGAGCACTTGCTGGAGAATGTCGCCGTTCATCCGCTCACTCGCTTTCCCGCGGAACCGCGAAGACGCCGGTGTCGAGCCAGTAGCGATCGCTGGCCAGGGTCTTGAGGCGCAGCGTGAAGTCCGTCGGCTCGAAGTGATACGTGTCGCGCTGCGATTTGACGCTCTTGATCATGATGTGGCCGTCTTCGGTGCGGGCGAAGGTGAGCGACACGCGGTCCTCCAGGAGCGCGTTCTCCACCTCGGCGCTGCCGGGGACGATCTCGTAAAGCGGCGAGCCGTCCATCTCTTCGGAGTCGACGTTGCGGAAGCCGATGCGCATGTGGTTGCTGTAGAAGAACGGCGGGCTCTCGGCGCCCTTGGCGAAGAGCTCGTTCTCGTGGGCGACCTGCGGATCGCTCTCCTGGTAGAGGCCGAAGATGGGGCGCGGGCGCAGCTCTTCGATGGTGTCGAGGACGAAGCCCGGGAGGCGATTGCGGCTCGCCAGGTGCAAGATGGCGGCGCCGGCGGTGACCGTGGACTTCGGGTCCTTCACCTTGCCGCGGTCGCGCCACTTCGACGGATACCACTCGCTCACCGCGTAGTCGGACATGGAGACCAGGCGCGGCGGCGTCACCGGCATCTCCGAGAGCAGCATCTCCTTCACCACCCGGAGCTTCGAGGCGCGGCCGGCGAGGATCAATAGATCGACGTCGAACTGCGCCAGGATGTCGGCGTAGCGGCGGAGGGGCTCGCGGAGCACGCGGGCGATGGCCCGGTCGATCTCCGGGCCGTCGAAGCGGAACATGAAGTTGCGCAGGCCGGGAAAGCTCGGGACCGCGGTGCCGAGGAAGCGATCGGCCTCCTCGAGGAGCGTCGCCGACGGGGCGATCTCCGGGAAGATGCGCCCGAGATCGGCGAACGCGTAGACCTTGCCCTCGGCGTGATCGGGTATCTTGGTGCCCTCGGCCACCGCCCAGAACGCGCGGGCGACAGGGAGCCAGAAGTTCGGCACCAACTTGGCGCGCAGGGTGCGCCAGGTGGAGCCGTGGCCGGCGTCGCCCTCGGCGAAGAGATCGGCCAGCTTCTGCCGGGACGCCACCTCCGGCACCTGGGTGAGGAGCTGGCTCCACACGCAGTCTTCGAGGATCGCGCGGCACACCTCGTCGCCGGCGACGCTGATGCCGTCCTGGAACAGCTTCTTGATGGCCAGCGAGGTGCCGGTGCCGGGCATGCGATCGTCGTACTCGGCGATCATCACGTCGGTGGTGCCGCCGCCGATGTCGATGGAGGCGATGCGCACCGTGTGCGAAGGCTCCGGCGCCCCGGCCCGCACCGGTTTGTTGGGTTGCGGCTCGGGCTTGCGGCCGTAGACCTGGGCGAAGTCTTCCATGCTGCCGCCGAAGCGGTGCCGCACCTCTTCGAAGACGTAGACCATCTGCGCCGAGAGGGCCTCGTCGATGAACAGGAACGGCTCGAAGGTGCCGGTTTGCGCGTTCCAGTTGGGGCGCAGGTCTTGGCGGATGTTGAGCAGGTGGCAGGTGAGCACCACCGCGTTACGAACGAGTGCATCATACACGCTTCGCTCGATCTCGCTCATGCCCGAGGGGTAGGTGAGCACCAGGTGCTTGATCCACCGGGGGTTGGCTTCCTTGCCCTGATAGACCCGGTAGGCCTGGGAGTTCACCTGGGCGTAGGCCTGGGTCAGGATCTCCACGATGGAGAAGAGCATCATGGTGCGGGGCGCATAGCGCGGATCGGGCGGCGTCGAAGGGCCGTCCTCCCGGAGGCCGAGGCCCGCCGCGTCGTCCACCAGGTACTTGAGGAGGCGCCCGGAGATGGGCGGAAACTCGGTCTCCTGGCGCTTGGCGAAGTGCCACTTGTCGGCGGTAGGACGCGGGTCCCACAGGTAGCGCTTGGGACCGGAGAGCGAGCACTGGTAGCGGTGCGGCGTCTCGAGGGCGCGGTCCCGGGCCTCGCGACCGAGGCGCGCGATGGACGGCCAGGCGAAGCCTTCGCCCGTGGCGAGGAGCGAGAAGCCCTTGTCGAAGGGGCTGGGCAGGAAGGTGACCCGGGAGTCGAAGGTCTCCTCCGAGACGTCGAAGGGGTTTCCGAAGCTCCGGAGCTTGAGTGGGATCGCGAGCATGCCCTGCTCGCGGGCTTCCACCAGGACGGCGCTCGAGCGCGAGTTGCCGAAGTCGAGCACCAGCGACACCGGGATCGGCGTGGTGTTCTCGAGGCGCATCATCTTGATGCGCGGGAGCATGGGGCCGATGGCCTCGAGCACCGCTGCGAGCTTGAAGAGCGCGCGCTCGACCCCGGAGCGCTCGAGCTTTTGCACGAAGTCGCGGGTCTCGAGGTGGTCGAGGAAGGCCGCGAGCTCGTTCTTCTCCAGGGGCCGGAAGGGGCGGCCCTCGTCGAGCGACGCGTCGAGGTAACGGCCCCGCGCGCCTTGTACCTCGATGGTGTCGATGGCGAGGAGGATCTGCACGTCACCGCGCGGCGTGGGCGCGAGCGTCATCTGCACCGCGTGGGGCGCGGAGAGCTGGTACGGCACCGGTAGCCAGCGATGCGAAAGCTCGTTCAGATGCTCGAGGACCGAGATCTCCACGTCCGGATCTTCGCCGGGGTTCGCGCGGCGTACGCTCCAGCTCCCGCTGGGGCCTGGGACGGTGGCCGTGGGCGCCGGCGGAGCGGCGAACGGTGATGGTGTCACGGCAGGTGCGGCGGTCGGCGCAGGCGCGGAACCGGGGTGCGCCGCGGCGGCCGGAGACCCCGCTTGCATGACGATGAAGCTCGCCACCAGATCCGGCACTTCTCCCCGCAGCTCGTGGAACAAGATGCCGGTGTTGAAGAAGAGCTCGAGCACTTCCGTCGAGGCGACGGCCGCCTGGGGCCCGCCGCGTTTGATGGGCCCATCGGCCTTGCCCGTGAGCGAGACTTTCTTCACCATGTAGGCGTCATCCTACTGATTTCCCGGCTTCTTGGAACTGCCGCGGCAAGCTCTGCTGTCACATTCGAGGTGGCGAGCGGGCGGAGAATGTGTAGCCTCGACCGCATGTCCGAGTTCAAGCACGAGTCTGCAAAGTACGGCATCATCGACCTCAACACCCTCGTGGGCGTCCAGAGCGCCTTGCAAGTCCTCGGGTTCGATCCCGGGGTTGCCGACGGCATCGACGGTCCCAAGACCAAAGCCGCCGTGAAGGCGTTCCAGGAGAGTGGTTCCATCGCCGTCGACGGCATCGTCGGCCCCGACACCCGCGAGCAGCTGCTGGCAGCGGTGAACGCTGCTTCCGAGCGCAACGAGGACGCTCCGGCGGTGGAGAACCAGAGCAACAGCTGAGCGCGCTCCGGCGTCCCCGCGCTGGAAGCGAGAGGCCGATTCCCGGCGCCCGGAAAATGGGCACTGGAATCGGCCTTTTTCGTGGGCGGCGCGCGGGCGAAAAAACTGTGTCACACTCCGGCAGCGAGCCGCGACCCACGATGTGTACTTTCCCATGAACGACGCCGACTGGTCCGGAGCACGTTTTCGCGAGGCCCTCGTGGCCATGGCGCGCAAGCGAGTGCCCGAGAGCGACGTCGAGGACGTGGTGCAGGCAGCGCTGACCGAGGCCCTTGTCTCGAAATCGCGGCCGGAGGATCCGGAGTCGCTGCGCAAGTGGATCTGGGGCGTCGCACGGAACAAGGTCGCCGACTACCACCGGCGCTCCCGCCGCGAGACCTTCGACGTACCCGAGGTGGCGGTGGAGGCCACGGCCCACTCGGAGCGCGATCTTCTGCGCTGGGCGACGCGTTCGCTGCCCAAGGGTAGGGACGCGGAAGAGACCCTCGAGTGGCTCCTTCGGGAGGGCGAAGGCGAGAAGCTCGAGTCCATCGCCGAGAGCGCCAACGTGCCCGCGCCCCGGGTACGCAAGCGCGTGAGTCGGCTGCGCGCACACCTGCGCGAGCACTGGGCCAAGGAGGCCGCGGCGCTGGCCGCGCTGGGGATCATCCTCGGCCTCACCATCTACTTCCTGCGGAAGAAGCCGGTGGAGCCCATCGCCCACGACCCGTTGCCGGTGCCGACCGTGAGCCCGGAGGACATGCAGCTGCGGGACCGCGCCAAGGAGATGCGCCGGGTGGCCTTCGTCGCCTGCGACAACGCGGAGTGGGTCACCTGCCTCAATGGCCTCAACGCCGCCCGCGAGCTCGACCCCGAAGGCGACAAGGCCGCCAACGTTGGCGCCGCCCGCGCCCGCGCCGAGGAGGAGATCAAGAAGCAGATCACCCCCGCGCCTTCGGCCACCCAGAAGGTGACGCCGCTGAACCAGAAGAGCTCCACGCCGCCGGCGCCGGTCTACAAGGGCAAGCCCACCGGCAAGGTTGGCAAGCCCACGAGTGACATCGAGCCCGACGGGCTCGGCAGCAAGAGTAACGCCACGCCGAAGAAGGCCTGGGACCAGCGCACCGGCCCCTGATCCGGGCTAGGGGTAGAGCGTGGCGTCGAGGAACGCGTCGATGCGCTGCATGCGCGAGGGGTCGGCGCGCATGCCGTCGAAGTCGTGCCCGAGGCCGTTCACCAGGACGAGGGTCGAGGACGCACCGGCCCCGCGGAGCGCCGCATCGAGGAGTCGACTCTGCCCGGTGGGGACCGTGCAATCCTGTGTACCATGCATCAAAAGGTGCGGCGGATCGGCGGCGTCGACGTAGCCGATGGGGCTGGCCGCAGCGACCTTGGCGGCGCACGTTCCGCTCTGGATGGCGCAGCCCACGAGCGCGGACTCCGGCGAGCTCGCGCCGTCGTGGTTCGCGTTCTGGCATCCGGGAACCGTCTGCGCGTCCATCTGACGAAAGTCGGTGGGGCCGTACCAGTCCACCACCGCCTGGACCCGGCTCGACTGGGTCGGGTTGCCTTGCGCAAGATCTTCCAGCGCGGCGATCCCGCCGGAGGTGCCGAGCAGCGCCGCGAGATGCGCCCCGGCGGAGCTGCCCCATGCGGCGATGCGGCCCTCGTCCAGAGCGTAGTCGCCGGCGTGGGCCCGCAGCCACCGTACCGCGGCCTTCGCGTCTTGAATTTGCGCCGGGAACCGCGCTGCACCGGAGAGCCGGTAGTCGATGCTGGCCACCACGTATCCGCGAGACGCGAGGCGGGGCGCGATGGGCGCCGCCTCGCTGCGATCGCCCTCCAGCCAGGCGCCTCCGTGGACGTAGAGCACGACCGGGAACGGTCCGCTGCCGTTCGGCACCCAGAGGTCGATGGCGTGGGAGGGCCCGGGTGCGTACGAGAGACCGGTCTTCCTGGCAAAGGTGCCGTCGGTCTTGGGCGGACCGGATGGCTTGGAGGGCGCGGACGCGTCGTCGCGGGCGCCTCCTTCGAGGGCGCGCGCATCCGCGACGCCACCGTCCGGACCTGCGCCGGTTCCGGGGTCCATGCCGCCGGTGGTCGGGGCAGGGAGATCACTGGCCTCGTCGGCGCAGCCGACGGACGACGAGGTGAGGACGAGGGCGATGGCCGCGAGCAAAGAGCGCATGGGGTCGACTCCTGCAGGTCACATGCCCGGGGCCATCCCCCAGATTCTGCGCGATTGCGCGCGGGCCACGCGGGTCGGCGCACGCAGTGTCCCAGCGTTGGGACACCTCAATCGTCGCGCGCGGTCTCGGGGTCGGTCACGAAGCTCCGGCCATCGGACGATAGCTCGGTGAACGCGCGGAGAGCGGGCGGTCCTTCTTGCCACTGCAGGGAGTGACGTCGCACGCGGGCCGCGTTCGAAAGGGAGCTCGTGATGAACGTGCGGCTGCGCGGTCTTGCGTCGTGTGCGGTGCTTTGTTGGGCCATGGGGGCGCAGGCGCGGGAGCCCTCCGCGTCCGGGAGCGCGCCATCTCCGTCGATGGTTCGCATGTCGCGCGCGGTCGCCTTCGTGGCCGAGCGTCCTTCGCCGGCGGCGCCGGGAATCGTGTATCTTCACGGTATCTGCGGTCGCGCCGAGAACGGCTGTGGCCACTTCGTCTCCTGCGCCGCCGGCGAAGGA
>JABFRG010000609.1 GCA_013141295.1 Polyangiaceae bacterium | reverse complement strand
TGCCAGTGCAGTCGCGCGCCGCCATCGCGTCCGCGACCGCATCGGCCGAGTCCGCGGGCGTTTGCCGCATCATGTAGGCGCGGACGATCGCCCGCCCGGCTGCGCACTGGCCGGCGAGCATGAGGCACCGGCCCCGCTGGTAGTAGAGGTAGCTCTCGGGGTCCGTCGACGCGTGATGCGGCCTCCGGTCGAGCGGGTCCGCCTGATCCAGATCCGCGAGGCAACCCTTGCCGTCCCGGGCCTCGGCCTTGCGCAACGCCGCCTCGACCAGCTCCTGAGCCTTCCGCTCCCGCGCGATGATCACCAGCAGGTCGCCGGTGCCGGCGTCGCCCAACGTGGGCAGCGCCAGCGGTTCGGGGCACGCGCACTGGCACCCGCCGTCGGCAGTCGACGTTGCGGTAGAGCTCGCGGCGGCACCGGCGTCGGCGGTCGCATAGAGGTCCGCCTGCCCGACCCCCACCGGTCCCCGCGACGGCTCGCCATTTCCGCCTCCACACGCGGCGGCGCCGAGGGCAATGAGGGCTCCGGCGGCGAGGACCAGCGTTCGGAGGTGTGGAGTGCGCACGTGACCGTGAGACGGCGTCCGCGCACGGTTCATTCAACGGCGCTCGGCCCGGTCGTGGCAAGCGCCGAGCGGTCCGTAGTCGGCGTAGAGCGCCCGCGGCACCTCCGCGCACGGGATGGCACGAACGCAATCCCCATAGATGCCTGCGCGCGTCGGGTCGGGATGCGACGTTTCGCAGCTGCGAACGCACGAAGCGCGGCTTTCGGCCGAAGTCGCGCATCGGGCCACATGCTCGCATGCGCCGTCGCACCCCGACGACGCGGTCACGGTGTCGGTCTCGTCGACGCGGCCGCCACACGCCGTGGCGAGGCCGAACACAATGGCGGCGCACGAGTGCCAGTAGCCACGCGGGCGACTCCACTTCACTCGAGACCGCGCCGCAGGCGCGCCACCGTGTCGGCGTCGCCGCGCAGCACCACCAGCACGCCGTCCTCGCGGTAGTCCTGGGAGACCACCTTGGCCTCGTCGTGCATGCGGGCCACCACCGCCTGGCGATCGTACGGGACGAGCACCTCCGCATCGACGTATCGATCCTCGAAGAACGCGATGATGTGTGCCCGCAGCCGCGCTACGTCCTCCGGCAGCCGGGCGGAGCAGAAGAACGCGTCCGGGTAGCGCCGCTCCAGCGCCTCGCGCGCCTCTGCGGTGATGCAGTCGCACTTGTTGAGCACCAGCCGGGCCGGCACGTCGCTGGCGCCGATCTCCGCGAGGACCTCGCGCGTCACCGCGTACTGGCTCTCGAAGGTCGGGTCCGAAGCGTCGACCACGTGGAGGAGCAGTGTCGCTTCCTTGGCTTCGTCGAGCGTCGACTTGAACGAGGCCACCAGATCGTGCGGGAGCTTCTTGATGAACCCCACCGTGTCCGACACGAGAATCCGCGGCTTCACCTCCGGGTGGAGCGCGCGCACGGTGGTGTCGAGGGTGGCGAAGAGCTTGTCTTCGACCAGCACCTGGCTTCCGGTGAGCGCGCGCATGAGCGAGGACTTGCCGGCGTTGGTGTAGCCCACCAGCGCCACGCGGCGGGCGTCCTTGCGATGCTGCCTTCGCTCGTCCTGATCCTTGGCGATGACCTCGAGCTCTTCCTCGAGCTCCTTGATGCGATCGCGGATCTTCCGCCGATCGAGCTCCAACGCGGCCTCGCCGGCGCCTCGCCCCTGCTGCTTCTCGCGCCCCGAAGGCGACTCGCGCATGCGTGGCGCGGTGTACTTCAGGCGCGCGATCTCCACCTGGAGCCGTGCCTCGCGGCTCTTGGCGTGCCGGTGGAAGATCTCCACGATGACGCCGGTGCGGTCCAGCACCGAGGTCCCCACCGCGCGCTCCAAGTTGCGCGCCTGGCTCGGCGTGAGATCGTGGTCCACCGCCACCAGCGCGATCTCGCTGTCGGCGTCGCTGTCGGCGTCCTGCTCGTCCTCGTCCTCGTCGTCGTCGACCTCGGCCCCTTCGCGCTTGAGGCGCGCCTTGTCCTTCTTTTGCGGCGCGGTGGTCCCCACGTGGCCGGTTCCGCCGGTGATGGCGGCGAGCTCCTTGAGCTTGCCCTCGCCCACCACGGTGGCCGACGAGAGCGCGTCCCGCTTCTGACTGATGCGAGCCACCGTCTGGTAGCCCAAGGTGGAGACGAGGCGCTCGAGCTCGGCGAGGCTCGCCAGGTGCTCGGCATCGGTGGCGTCCGGCAAATGGACGGCGACGAGCACGGCTTTGTTCTTTTCGGTCAACGGATCTCCCTTACTTGAAGGCTTTCTGCAGCTCTTCGTAGCCGATTTTCAGGTGCGGGTCTTTGCCGAAGAGGGGGTTCACCGGGACGTCGCGCGGGACGTTGATCTCCCCGGGAGCCGCGTCGATGGTGTACGCGCCGCCGTCCTGCACCTTGGCGGGAACGCCCTCGCCGCTCAGGGCTCCTTCGAGATCGCGCTCACGGAGGAACGGGAAGCCGTCGCCCTTGGCCACCACGCGCACGTCAGGATGCACGCCGTCGGCCTGGATGGCGTGCCCCTTGGGCGTGTAGTAGCGGGCGGTGGTGAGCTTCAGGCCGGCCCCGCCGGGCAGATCGAGGATGGTCTGCACCGAGCCTTTGCCGAACGTGTCCATCCCCACCACCCGGCCGCGGCCGTTGTCCTGGAGCGCCCCGGCGAGCAGCTCCGACGCGCTGGCGGTCCACTCGTTCACCAGCATCACCACCGGGAGCGTGGCGAAGGCCCCGCCGCCCTGGGCCGTGGTCTCCTCCACCACCACGCCGCGGCTGCGCATGGAGTAGATGCCGCCGCTCGCCAGGAACTCGTCGGCGATCTCCGTGGCCTCGTCCACCAGCCCGCCAGGGTTGCTCCGCAGGTCGAGCAAGACGCCGCGAAATGCATCCTTCGTCCGCAGGCGCGCGACCGCCCGCAGCATCTCCAGGTGGGTGTCGGTCTGGAACTGCTTGATGCGCAGGTAGAGCACGCCGCCCTCCAGGCGCTTGGCCACGATGGAGCTCACGCGGATGACCTCGCGGGTGAGCTCGATGACCAAGGCGTCGTTCACCCCGGCGCGGCGGATGAAGAGCTTCACCTTGGTGCCGGGATCGCCCCGGAGCTTCTTCATCACCGCGTCGATCCCCTTCTCTTGCACGCTCTCGCCGTCGACGCCGACGATGCGATCGCCGCTCTTCACGCCGGCGCGCTCGGCCGGTGAGCCTTCGATGGGCGCGATGACGGTGATGGCGTCGCCGCGGATGTCCACCTCGATGCCGATGCCGCCGAAGCGACCTGCGGTGTCGTTCTGGAAATTGGTGTACTCTTCACGGTTCATGTAGCTGGAGTGCGGGTCGAGGTTCCCGACCATGCCGCGAATGGCGCCGTCCACCAGCTTCGCGCGGTCCACCGGCTCCACGTACTCGCCCTCCACCCGCACCAGCACGCGCCCCAGCTGACGCACGGCGAGGTACGGGCTCTCCACGTCGGTGCCCGCGGACGCAGCGCCCCGGCCCGGCTCCCAGGGGTTGGTGCTCATGAACGCGCCGCCGGCGAAAGCCAGGGCGCCCAGCGCGACGCCGCGCAGCATCCGAGAGGCGCGCGGGGACGTGCGAAGCCGAGGGAGAGTCTCTCGTGCGGGCGAAGCGAGGGGATCTTTCACCGCCGCAGGATAGCCTCATTCCAGGGGCATCCGGCCATCCCACAGGCGAGCCCGCGAAGAGGACGCTCCCCGTCGCTCCGGAGGCGCGAGCCTCGCGTCCACGAAAAGCCCGCCGCAACGGCAAATTCCGCATGCAACGCTGCGGCTCTTCGGCGCTCCCCGGTGCCGGCGCCCCGGGCCCAGAGTGAAATCTAGGTCAAATCGATGGTTTCCGCGATTTGTAGTAGAAACGCTGAGAGTATCGCTGATAGGCTCTGTTGGCGTGCCCGAGGCTCCGTCCTCGGCCCCAAAGGAGGTCGTCCCTTGGCTACTGGAGACAAAGATCTGCGTAACGATGCTTCCAAGACCGATAAACGGAAGCAGAGTCTCTACTTTCCCGAATCGATGCTTCAGGAGATCAAGGAGGAGGCCGCTCGCCTCGATCGCTCCCTTTCTTGGGTCGTCCAGCGAGCCTGGAAGATCTCTCGCATCGAGATCAAGAAGCTTCCGAGCGTCAACGAAGTCGACGGCGGCGACGACGAAGACGAGCCGTGAGAAGCCCAACGCTCGCCTCGTGAGCCGCTTCGTTACGGCTCACGAGGCGAGTGTTTTCGCGTTCTTCGATGAGTAAGAGCATCCCCCCGCCGTCGGTTCCGCCGGCGGCCATCGCCGAACCTCCGTTCGCAACGTCGACCTTTGCCCTGGCAGAGGACGGTACACGTTTGTTCGTGCGGTCCACCGCCCCGGACGACACGGAGAGCGTGCGCTCGTTCTTCTGCGACGGCATCGGCTGTGACGGCTTCATCTGGAAGCATGCGTGGGACGTCATCGCGCCCCTCATGCCCATGACGCATTGGCATTACCGGGGGCACGGACGCAGCGCGCCGCCCCAGGTGGCCGAGAACATCACCATCGTCGATCACGCCAAGGACCTTCAGCGGGTTCGCGAAGGCGCCGGCGATCCTCCCTGCGTCATCTTCGGTCACTCCATGGGCGTGCAGGTTGCGCTCGAGGCGTATCGCAGGAACCCCGAGAAGATCCGCGCGCTGGTGCTCGTGTGCGGCAGCTACGGCAAGGTCACCCAGACGGTGCGCGGCGTGCCCATCGTGGAGATGATCCTCCCGTCGCTCCTGCGCTTCGTCGACAAGTATCCGGAGATCATCCGCGCGGTGTGGACCCGCGTCCCCCACGAGATGGCCCTCCGCGTGGCCTGGAAGATGGGAGACCTCGACCCCGAGAACGGTCGCATCGAGGACGTGCTCCCCTACATGACGCACATGTCGTCGGTGGATATCGGCATGTTCTTGCGCATGCTCAAGGCCGCCGGCGAGCACAGCGCCGAGGACTTCCTGGGCGACATTCGCGTTCCCGTGCTCATCGTGGCCGCCGAGCGCGACACCTTCACGCCGGTGTGGCTCTCCGAGTCGATGGCCCGGCGGATTCCCGAGAGCGACTACCTCATGGTGCCGGCCGGGAGCCATGCGGCGCCGGTGGAGCAGCCGGAGATCGTGAACGCGGCCTTCGTGAAGTTCCTGAAGGAACGCGTTCACGTCGGATGAGAGCGGCGATGAGCCTCGCGGCGTTGGCACTTCTCGCGTGCTCCCGCGGCGACGCCCCGAAGGCCGGGCCCGGCCCCGTGCCCACCGCGGCGACCCCCGTCACGGCAACGGCAACGGCGACCGCGCCGGCAGCAAGCGCAAGTGGGCCGGTGGTGGAGCCCGCCGGCGCAGAAGCCGCGGTCTACGAGAAGGATCCGCTGGTGAGCGCCAAGGCCATTGGGCACACCTCGGTGGTGCTCAAGCTGCGCTTCAAGTCCGGCAAGGTCGCGGCCTTCAAGCCCACCTCCCGGCGTGGCGGCGGTCGCTATCGCGGCGAGGTCGCGGCGTACCGGCTGGCGCAAGCGCTGGGGATCGGCGATCGCGTCCCCCCGGCCTATGTGGTGCAGCTGCCGGGCAGCGCGCTGCGGGCGGCCCTCGGCGATGGCGCCAAGCTCTACGACGACGAAGTGCTTCCGGGCAAGTCGGGAAACGTGCAAGGTGCACTCATTCCGTGGGTGGAGAAGCTCACGTTTCCGCCCTTCGAGCGGGAGCCCTGGATCCATCGCTGGAAGGGATGGCTGACGGGCGGCGAGCTGCCCAAGGGGGCCGATGCGGCGCTGGCCGGGGCGTTTTCCATCCTGGTGATGTTCGACTACCTGACCGCCAACTTCGATCGCTTCAGCGGCGGCAACATCGGGCAGACCGACCAGGGCATCCTGTTCATCGACAACGACGGAGCCTTCCTGCCGGCGCTCCATCCGGAAGCGCAGAAGAAGAACGAGGAGCGGCTCCTGGCGACCCGGCGCTTCTCCCGCTCCTTCGTGGCGCACCTGCGCGAGCTCCGGGACTTTCCCCTGGGCCTGTCGGCGGTGTTCGGCGTCGACCGGGAGGGCGCGCCGCTCCTGGCTGCGAGCGTCGTGGAGGGCGTGAAGACCCGCCTCGACAAGCTCGTCGCCCACGTGGAGGCGACCCACACCGCCGCCGACAGCGTGGACGTCGAGCCCTTCGAGTGACTAGGGGGGTGTCCCTAGTTCTCCGGACCGAGGCGAAACGTCGATTTTTCTCGTGCCTTCAAGGCGAGAGGAGGAGCCGTACTTCTGCTACGTCGACGACGAACAACGCAGAAGGCGCGAAAAAGGCGGCGTTTTCGCCGACGCGGAGCCGAAACTAGGGACACCCCCTACTGCAGGCTGACCTTGAGGGTCGCCGGCGGGGTCAGGTAGGCGCTCGCGTGGAAGTACGGCTGGAGGAACACCACCGTCTTCTCGCACACGCCGAGGGAGATGCCGCCGCCGTTGGCCTTGGTGAGGCCGGGGCAGGTGGTGGACTCGTTGGCCTCGGGGCTATCGTAGGCGCCGGCGCCGGCGAAGCCCTCGCTCACCACCGCGGTGCACGCTTGCCGGTCGACGTTGCTGACCGGGATGGTCGCGCCGCGATAGAAGGTGAGGAACGCGTCGTCGGCCGAGGTGATGACGCCGCCGCCGTCCTTGGTGACGGCGCACACCGCCCACGCCGCGAGCGTGGCCGGCGCCGCACTGGCGTTCTGCACCACAACCGCGCGGTACGGCTGGCTCGTGGCGGGGTCGACCGTGGTGGGGCACACGCCTGCCGCGAGGAAGCGCGGCTGCCGTGGCGCGGTGGGCGCTTTGAGCTTGGACGCGAGCGAGACCGGCGCGTTGAGCGCACCGAGCTGCACCTCGACGCCGGTGTCGTCGCAACCCACCGTGAGCGTGGCCGCGTTGGATGCGCCGCCGCCGGGCCCCGGATTCACCACGGTGATGGCGACGGCGCCCGGGACCGTGAGCGCGGCCGAGGGCACCGTGGCCGTGAGCTGCGTCGGGGAGATGTACCGCGTGGCGAGGCCACCGGTTCCGGCGCGCACCTGGCTGGTCGAGAGAAACCCCGTCCCGGCGATGGCCAAGGTCGTGTCCCCTGCCCCCACCAGCACGTTCGCCGGCGTCAGCGAGGCCACCGTGGGCGCCGGATTGTCGACGCGGAAGTCGACCGGCGCTGAGGTGCCACCGCCGGGCATGGGGTTGGCCACGCGAATGGCGATGCTGCCCGGCACCGAGAGCTGCGCCGCGGTGAGCGTGGCACGGAGCTGCGTGGGGCTCAGATACGTGGTGGCCGTCGAGACGTTGTTGAAGCTGATGGCCGAGGCCGGGAAGAAGCCGGTCCCGGTGAGCGTGACCGCGGTGGGCGCCGCGCCGACGATGACCGTCCCGGGGCTGGCGTTGGAGATGACCGGCGTCGGGTAGTGCACCTCGAACGGCAAGGGAGCGCTGACGCCGCCGCCCGGCGCGGGGTTCGTCACCACCACCGAGAAGGTGCCGACGGTCGCGAACGACGTGGCCGGAACCAGCACCGTGATGCGGGTCGAGCTCACATAGCCGATGGCACCGAGCTTGACGCCGTTGAAGGAGACC
>JABFRG010000135.1 GCA_013141295.1 Polyangiaceae bacterium | reverse complement strand
CCTCGCGCTGGCGCTGCACAATGCCCGCGAGGGTTGCGTGAACGAGGCCTACGCGGCGCTGATCACCCTCCACCAGGCGCGCTTCGCCGACGATGCGGAGCTCCGGCGCGATCTCCGGTCCATCGCCGACGACGAGCTGCGCCACGCCGAATGGTCGTGCGATCTCGACGCGTGGCTGCAAGGGCGCCTCACGGACGCCGAGCAACGAGCGGTGGCGGCGGAGAAAGAACGCGCGCTCGCAAAGCTCGAACGAAGCGCCGTTGCAAAGGCCACCGAAGCCATGCGCCGAGCGGGCATGCCGGAGCCCCAGGTGGCAGCGCACCTGGTCGCCGGGCTGCGCAACCTCTTCGCTACGCCTTCTTGACGGCCGCGCGCAGCTTGGCCAGCGCCTTCGTGAAGTCCGGCGGCGGCGGCACCTCGAAACGCACCGGCTTGCCGGTCTTCGGGTGCACGAAGCCGAGCACCCGCGCGTGCAGCGCCGGGCGGCCGAGCTCGAGCGCGATGCTACGGAGCACGGGATCCTTGGTGCGAAATCCGTAGGCCTCGTCGCCCACGATGGGCGCGCCGCCCTCGCCCAGGTGCATGCGAATCTGGTGGGTGCGGCCGGTCTCCAGGGTGCACGCCACGAAGGTCACACGCCCGAGCCGCTCGAGCACCCGCACGTGGGTCACCGCGCGCTTGCCCTGGCTCACCTTGCCGGTGAAGCGCTTTCGGTCTCCCGGATGCCGCCCATGGAGCGAGGAGAACGTGCAGTCTGCAAGCTCACCCGAAGCCAGCGCCACGTACTCGCGCTCGATGGTGTGCTTGGCGAACTGCGCCTTCAGGTGCTCCCGCGCACGAACCGTGCGGGCCACCACCATGACGCCGCTGGTGCCCTTGTCGAGCCGGTGCACGATGCCCGGACGCACGTGGCCCGGATCCGCCTCGTCGGCCAGCACCTCGGCGGTGAACAGGCCGCGCGCGAGGAGGCCATTCACCAGCGTGCCGCCGGCGTGCCCCGCCGCCGGGTGCACCACCAGGCCCGGGGGCTTCACCACCACCACCAAGTCGGCGTCGACGTGGAGAATGTCGAAGGCGATCCCCTCCTCGGCCGCCGCATCGGTGCGCGCTCGGGCCAGCGGATGCACGACGATCTTCGCGCCCGGACGGGCCGAGTCACGGGCGCGCGCCACGATGCCGTCGACCTCCACCGCCCCGGCGTCGAGCCAGCGCTGGATCTCCGAGCGCGAGGGCGCCTCGGGAACGCCGGCGAACGCCGTTACCAGATACCGGTCCAGGCGCAGCCCCTTGGCCGACGCCGGGGCCGCGGCAATCACCAGATCTTCGATTTGATGTGCCCCTTGGCCTTGATGAGGATGTCGACCAGGGCGCGGTCGTAGAAGTTCTTCGGGTACAGATCGGGCGACACGCGACGCTTGAAGAGCGCGCGACCCTCTTCGATCTCCTCGGCGAGGGCCTCGAAGAGATTGTCGCTCGTGATCCCGCCGACGATCTTCTCCTCGTTGTAGAGCGAGAGATCGCTTGCAATGGCGCGGGCCAGACGACGGGCGGCTTCCTCGGTTTCGATGAGCGGCATGGAAGCAGTATCCCGGGCTTTCGGGGTATCTGTCAAAGGTGCGCTGCCGGGCTCACCCTCCGGCAGCGGTCGAAACCGTCCTTTTTGGCCCCTTTTTGCTCCTTTTTGCGGCCTTTCGGAAAACGTCATCTGGTAAGACTCGGAGGCAGATTCACCATGCCGCGCACTCCCTTCCGCCCCCCTTTCCGCACCCTGGCCGAGAGCATCGAAGAGGCCGCCAAGCTCGACCCTTCCAAGGGCTACCGCTTCGTCTCCGACCGGGGCGTGCCGGGCTTTCCCGGTGCCGAGTCGTCCAGCGAGGCGTCGTTCTCGTACACCGCCATCGAGCGCACCAGCGCCCGCTACGGCGGCGCCCTGCAAGCGCTGGGGCTGAAGAAGGGCGATCGCGTGGCGCTCATCCTGCCCACCAACGAGGACTTCGTCCTGGCCTTCTACGGCGCCATCCGCGCGGGCATCATCCCGGTGCCGGTGTATCCGCCGCTGGGCCTCGGGCAGCTCCAGGGCTATCTCGACAACACCCGGCACATCATCGCCAAGAGCGGCGCGCGCGCAGTGGTCACCACCGCGTCCATCAAACGCCTCTTGGGCACCGTTCAGGAGGCCTGCCCGGAGCTCGAGCAGGTGGTGGCGGTGGAGGGCATCCGCGAGTCGATGGAGACGCTGCGCACGGTGAAGACGACCCTCGACGACGTGGCGTTCCTGCAGTTCACCAGCGGGTCCACCTCGCGCCCCAAGGGCGTGGCCCTCACCCACGGCAACCTCGCGGCCAACATCGAGTGCATCATGGCCGACGGCCTGCGCGCCGATCCCGACACCGACACCGGCGTCTCGTGGCTGCCGCTGTTCCACGACATGGGCCTCATCGGCTTCGTGCTGGCGCCGCTCGTGTACCACGTGCCGGTGGTGTTCTTGCCGCCGCTCCTCTTCTTGAAGCGTCCGGTCTCCTGGTTCCAGGCCCTGAGCAAGCACAAGGGGACCATCTCGTACGCGCCCAACTTCGCGTACGCGCTGTGCGTCAAGCGCATCAAGGACCGCGATCTCGAGGGCATCGATCTCTCGCGCTGGCGCATCGCCGGATGCGGCGCCGAGCCCATTCGTGCGGAGACGCTGGAGACCTTCGCCAGCACGTTCTCCAAGGTGGGCTTCCGCAAGGAGGCGCTCCTCCCCTCCTACGGCATGGCCGAGTCGTCGCTGGCCATCGCGTTCACCGAGCTCGAAGAGGGCATCAAGACCATCGGCGTCGACGGCGAGCGCCTGTGGTCCGAGAACACTGCGTACATCTTGCCGGAGTCCGATCCCCAAGCGATTCGCCTGGTCTCCTGCGGTCCGCGCTTCGTGAACCACGACTTTTCCATCTTCGGCCTCGACGACGAGACCTCGGCGACGCCGCTGGCCGACGGCCGCGTGGGCGAGATTCGCCTCAAGGGCCCGAGCGTCATGAAGGGCTACTGGGAAGACGCGGAGAAGACCCGCGAGACCTTCGCCGGCGAGTACCTGCGCACCGGCGATCTCGGCTTCGTCCACGAGGGTCACCTCTTCGTGTGCGGCCGCTCCAAAGAAGTGATCATCGTCAACGGTCGCAACTACTACCCGCAAGACATCGAGTGGGAAGCAAGCAAGGTGCCGGGCGTTCGCAAGGGCAACGTCATCGCCTTCGGCGCGCGCGTGCCGCACACCGGCGAGCACGATCGCGAGCGCGTGGTCCTGGCCTTCGAGATGCAGGCCGAAGGAGGCGCGGACGAGGTCGCCGAGAAGGGTCCGGCGCTGGCGGTGGAGGTGCGCAGCGCGGTGCAGGCCGGCATGAGCCTCACCCTCGACGACGTGCTCCCGCTGGTACCGGGCGCCTTGCCCAAGACCTCCAGCGGCAAGCTCCAGCGCAACCGCGCCCGCGAGCTCTACGAGGAAGGCGAGCTGGCCGATCGCAAGGGCGCCCGCGACGCCAACAAGCTCGGGCTCCTGAAGGAGGCCGCCAAGAGCCAGCTCTCGTACTTCAAGCTCGCGGTGCTCGGCGGCCGCACCAAGAAGTAGCGTTAGAACTTCTGCGGTGACGCGCCGCCCGGCGCCTTGCGCCGCATCACGATGAAGCTGTGATGCGAGGCGGTCTGCATGCCGTTCGTCATGTTGGCCGAGGTGTTGATCAGGACCGTGTCGCCACCGAGCGCGCAGGCCTCGGGCTTCACCAGCCCGAGGATCCGCGGCGCGTTCGGGGCCTCGCCTTCGTTGCCGCGGACCGAGACGGTGCCCACCGTGTCGAAGCTGGAGATCATCGCGAAGGCCATGGTGCCGGATCGAAGCTCGAGGGCGCACGCGGGCTCCCGGGCCGGAAAGATGCCGCCCATGCGGGCAGTGGAGACCTCCGGCGCACACGCCACGAGGCATGCTGCGAGGAGCGCGAGACACGGAACGACGGAACGGGCGCGGAGGCGCGAGGGAACGAGCTGCATGCCCTCGAGAGCCGAGCGCGCGCCGCGTGTCGCACGGCTTGCATCGAGAATCATTCTCAAGTAAGAACCGTCGTCGTGCAGGAACCGACGGCAAAGGAGCAGGCCATGTGCGAGGGGCTCCGCGCGCGCGGCTTCCGCCTGACGCCGCAGCGGCTCGCCATCGTGCGCCTCTTTTCCGGAGACTGCTCGCATCCCACCGCGCAGGACCTGTTCGCGCGGCTTCGGCCGGCGTTCCCCACCATGAGCTTCGCAACGGTGTACAATACACTCGATGCGCTGGCCCAGGCCGGGCTCTCGAGCTCGCTGCGGCTGGGCGCGCTGAGCGGGCTGGGCGCCGCCACCCGATTCGATCCCAACACCGAGCCCCATCACCACGCGGTGTGCGATCGCTGTGGCGCGGTGGTGGATCTGCCGGTCGATTCGCTGGCAGCGCCCCAGGTGGATGCGCGCACGGTCCGCCAATCGCAAGGCTTTCGGGTCCGTACCGTGGAAACCATCTATCGCGGCACCTGCGCTGGCTGCACGGGCCGTCCCTCGCTTCCCCCCCTTCCAAACGTCACTCCCGAGGCGTAGCGTCTCGGGGCACACAGGAGACACCATGTCCAAGTCATTGAACGGCACGAAGACGCACCAGAACCTCAAGGACGCCTTCGCGGGCGAGTCGCAAGCCAACCGCCGCTACCTCTACTTCGCTCAAGTGGCGGACATCGAGGGGCTCCCGGAGATCGCCGGCAACTTCAAGGAGACCGCCGACGGCGAAACGGGCCATGCCCACGGTCACCTGAAGTACCTGGCGCAGGTGGGCGATCCCGCCACCGGTCTGCCCATCGGCAACACCGAGAAGAACCTCAAGGCGTCCATCGCCGGTGAGACCCACGAGTACGAGACCATGTACCCGAGCATGGCCAAGGCGGCGCGCGAAGAAGGCTTCGACGACATCGCCGAGTGGTTCGAGACGCTCGCGAAGGCCGAGAAGAGCCACGCGGGTCGCTTCCAGAAGATGCTCGACTCGATCTGAAATCCGGTCCTCGCTCCGGCGAGGCGTTTACCCAGAGCCGCGAGCCGTCAGCGTTCTCCTCGTGAGGCCTGATCGCCCGCGGCTTTTTCACGGAAGCCATGTCCAAGATCGATCCCCGTCCCAAGGTTCCCCCGGTCACCTCCGTCGCCGATCCCCGCTACTGGGATCCGGTGGACCTGCAAGACGAGCTGCGCAGGCAGTTCGAGGTTTGCCACGGGTGCCGCATGTGCGTGAACTACTGCGGCTCGTTCCCGGACTTGTTCGCCCGCGTCGATCGCGACATCGATCGCGGCGCCGAGGGCTCGGAGCGCCTCGACGTCTCCGACTTCCGCTCGGTGACCGAGCTCTGCTGGCAGTGCAAGCTTTGCTACATCGACTGCCCCTACACGCCGGACCAGAAGCACGAGTGGGCCCTCGACATTCCACGTCTCCTGGGCCGCGAGAAGGCGCAGCGGGCGCAGCGCGAGGGCATCACGCTCCAAGACAAGGCGCTGGGCGAGCCGGGGCAGCTGGGCGCCCTGGGGTCGGGTCCCCTCTCGCCGCTCACCAACTTCGTGAGCCGCCATCGGCTGGTGCGCAAGGTCAACGAGAAGGTCCTGGGGATCTCCGAGGAGTTCCCGATTCCGCCGTTCGCGAGCCAGCCCTTCGAAAAATGGCTCGCCGCCCACAAGCCCCTGGAGGGCGCGGGCAGCGCCGGCACCGTGGCCATCTTCGCCACTTGCCTCGGCGACTACAACTTTCCCATCATCGCCCGCGACGCGGTGCGCGTCCTCGAGAAGAACGGCTTTCGCGTGGAGCGCCCGCCCCAGGTTTGCTGCGGCATTCCCAACCTCGACGGCGGCGACGTGGAGGCCGCGAGAGAGAAGGCGCGCACCAACGTGCGCTCGCTCATGAGCGCGGTGGAGGCCGGCCACAAGATCGTGGTTCCGGGGCCCTCGTGCTCCTACACCATCCGCAAGGAGTATCCGGAGCTCCTGGGCACCAAGGAAGCCAAGCTGGTGGCCGAGAGCACCCTCGACCTCATGGAGTTCCTGGACCGGCTGCGGAAGGCCAAGACCCTCAACAAGGACTTCAAGAGTGGTCTCGGCAAGGTCGCCTACCACGCGGCCTGTCACCTTCGGGCGCAGAAGATCGGCACCCCCGGCGCACGCATCCTCGGCCTTTTGCCCGACACCGAGGTGGACGTGGTGGAGAAGTGCAGCGCCGTCGACGGCACCTGGGGCATGAAGGCCCAGCACTACGAAATGGGACGAAAATACGCCCAGAAGATGGTGCGCGGCATCGAAGCGGTGGAAGCGAAAACCGTGGTGACCGATTGCCCCCTTTCGGGGCAGCGCATTCGCCACGAGAACAAGGTCGACGTCGTGCACCCGGTGACCGCCTTGGCCCGGGCCTATGGTCTGGAGGACGCATGAAACCGGTGGAACGAGACGAAGTCCTGAGCCTCTCTGCCTACGAGCCCTTGCGCGAGGCCTTTCGCGCCCGCGTCATCGCCGAGAAGAAGCGCCGCCGCACCCGCATCGGTTCGAAGATCAGCGTGGTGCTGGAGAACCACGACACGGTGCTCTTGCAGATCCAGGAGATGCTCCGGACCGAGCGCATCTCCCGGGAGGGCGCGGTGAAGCACGAGATCGACACCTACAACGAGCTCATCGCCGGCAAAGATCAGGTGTCCACCACCTGCATGATCGAGATCGAGGACAAGGCCGAGCGCGACGCCTTCCTCAAGGAGGCACTGGGGCTGGAAGAAGCGCTCACGTTGCGCGTGGGCGACCACGTGGCGCCGGCCATCGGCCTCCCGGAGCGCGCCCTCGAAGACCGCGTTTCGGCGGTGCTCTACCTGAAGTTCCAGCTGCCGCCAGCGGCCGTCGAGTACCTGAAGAGCACGGCGAGCGCCGCCGCCGACTTGCGCTTCGTGGCCGATCACCCGGCCTATCGGGCCGAGACCAAGCTCGAGCCCGCGGTGGTGGAGTCGCTGAAGGAAGATCTCTTCGAGTGATCTCCCTCGTCCGCCCCATTCGCTTCGAAGAAGTGGACGCCGCGGGCATCGTCTTCTTCGGACGCTTCCTCGGCTACGCGCACGAGGCCATGGAGCTCTTCTTCGCCGGGGTGGAGGGCGGCTATCCCCACCTGGTGATGAAGCGTCGGGTGGGCTTTCCGGCGGTGCACGTGGAGACCGACTACCACGCGCCGCTGCGCTACGGCGACGTGCTCACCATCGAGACCACCGCCGGCAAGATCGGCCGCACGTCGTGCACGTTGGTCTACCGCTTCCTGCGGCAAGACGGTGCCCACGCCGCCACCGTGCGGCATACCTGCGTGCTGTGCGATCTCGACACCATGACCAAGATCCCGATTCCGCCCGACGTGCGCGCCATCCTCGAGGCGCACCGGTCCTCGGGCTGATTCGCGTTCCAGCGGCCGCCGCCCGTTGATAGAACCGGTGAATGAGCTCGAGCCCCTTTCCGCGCCTCACGTTGGTCCCGGCCTCCATCGACCGCACGAAGTTCCTCGTACGACGCTTCTACCCCCAGGCCTCCGATGGAGACGCGACGCACCCCAAGGTGGCGGTGGCCACGAGGGCCTTGGCG
>JABFRG010000510.1 GCA_013141295.1 Polyangiaceae bacterium | reverse complement strand
ATCCTTCGGCTCGAAGTCGAAGGTGCGCACGGTGCCGACCTTGCGGATCTCGACGTTGTCTTCCTCGCCCTTGCCGATCGGCACTTCCGGGCGAGGCACGCTCGGCACGCGCAGCATGAGGTCGTCGAAGCGCGCGGCCACCTCGGCCAGCTTCGGCTCGAGCACCTCGATGTCGCCCTTCACGGCCTTGCCCTCTTCGATGAGCTTGGGGCGCTCTTCCTTGCTGGCCTTGGGGATGAGCTGCGCGATCTCGTTCTTCCGGGCCCGGCGCACGTCGAGCGCCGCGATGGCCTCACGTCGCTCACGATCGGCAGCGAGGAGCGCGTCGAGATCCACGTCGCAGCGCTTGTTCGTGATGGCAGCGCGGACCGCGTCGGGGTTCTGGCGGATGAAGGCGATGTCGAGCATGGGGCATCATTGCCACATGGAAAGGGAAGCGCACAAGCGCAGAAGGCCGGGCCGGCGCGCCTCCCGCGGTGGCGTGTCCCTGGATTCGCGAAGCAAGTCTTCCCCGTAGGCGTGCCCGTGCCCGATTTCGGCCGCTACGGCGCGCACTCCTGGCGCGCGCGAGCTGGGCGGTAGGCCCGCGCCGGTACACGTCGAGCCGTTCGTGGCCCGGCAACTCCGGGCGCGGCCACGGGCACGGCCATGGGCACGCGGAGCGGCGAGAGGAGGGCCCGTTCGAGCGGGCTCTCTGCAGAAAGTGCAGTTTCCGGGTCCGCCCGACTCCGATTGCGGGCCCCTGGAAAGGCCCGTAGAGTGAAACGTTGAGGAGCTGTACATGAACCGCGCGCTCGCCTCCCTTTCGCTCGTCGCCATAGCCGCTTCCATCGCCATCGGAGCCTGCTCCTCGGACCCACCGGCGGCAACGCCCGGGGTGGACGCCGGGCCGCCAGCACCTTCCACCTGCGCCAACGGCACCAAGGACGGCACCGAGACGGACGTCGACTGCGGCGGCATCTGCCCCACGAAGTGCGCCGAGGCGAAGCCGTGCAAGGTGGGGTCCGACTGCGTGAACGGCGTCTGCGGCGTGCTCGCGGCGACCATCGACGCCGGCGCCGAGCCGGGCGGTGAGACCACCGTCGACGCCGGTACCGTCGACTGCAGCACGACCGCCTGCACCTGCTTGCCTCCGGCCGGCAAGGACGGCGTGAAGAACGGCGACGAGACCGACGTCGACTGTGGCGGCACCAAGGCCACCAAGTGCAGCTTCGGCAAGCAGTGCAAGGTCGCCGCCGACTGCGCCTCCGGCGACTGCCAGGGCGGAACCTGCCAGGCCAGCGTGAGCGACGGTACCCGCAATGGCGACGAGACCGACATCGACTGCGGCGGCACCAAGGCCACCAAATGCGCGCCGGGCCGGCGCTGCCTGGTCGCTGCAGACTGCAGCGGCGGCGACTGCGTCGGCAAGATCTGCCAGGTCGCGACCCACACCGACGGCATCAAGAACCTCGACGAGACCGACGCCGACTGCGGCGGCGTCGACCCCATCACCCGCTGCGCCGTGAACCAGGGCTGCCTGGTGCGGACCGACTGCGCCACCAAGTCCTGCGACACGGTGGCCCAAAAATGCCGTCAGCCGGCCATCAACGGCATGCAAGACGGCGACGAGACCGGCGTCGACTGCGGCGGCCCCTCGGCGCCTCCTTGCGCGGTGGGCATCGGCTGCCTGGTGGGCACCGATTGCGACAGCCTGGTGTGCGGCGCGGGCAAGACCTGCAGCGCCCCCACCGGCAGCGACGGCCAGAAGAACGGCGACGAGTCCGGCGTCGACTGCGGCGGCACCACCACCGGCGCCCCCCGCTGCGCCGCCGGTGTTAGCTGCAAGGTACACGCAGACTGCGCCAGCAACGGCTGCAGCTACACGAAGAAGTGCGCCACCTCCCCCAGCTGCACCGAGCACTTCGGCGGCGACACCTGCGGCGCGGGCGAGGCCGCCACCGAGAACTGCTGCAGCACCATCTCCATCACCCGCCCCGGCAACATCACCACCAAGCTCGGCAAGTTCAACGTCACCGCCGGGCGCATGCGCACCTTCATCGAGCGCGTGAACGGCAACGTGCGCGGCGTGGTCACCGGCAACCCCAAGTGGCCGGCCGGCCTCAACCCGTACATCACGTACCTGCCCACCAACATGACCGAGGCGCTGGCGCAGCTGGGCCCGGATCCGCAGGACTGGGAGTGGCCCCAGCCGGCCGACAACCTTCCGCGCAACCCGTGGGCGGCGCGCGGCTGCCAGAACGACAACGGCGGCGCGCGCACGTTCTACCAGGCCGGCGGCACCGACACCAACCGCTACCCGAAGGACATCCTCGACCAGAAGACGCTCAACTGCGTGACCAAGATCATGCTCCAGGCGTTCTGCATCTGGGACGGCGGCAACCTGCCCATGGGCGCCGAGTACCAGTGGGCCTGGCGCGGCGCGGGCAACAACAGGTGGCCCTGGGGGGCCGCACCGGAGCCGCCCACGGCGGACTTCGGCCCCTCCGACTACGTGACTCACCGCTACAACTACTCGTACCCGGCATTGGTCGGAAACGATGCCTCCACCTACGTGCCGGCACCCGGTCGGAAGCCCCTCGGCAACGGCCCCTTCGGCCACGCCGATCTCGCGGGCACGCTCTACGAGCTCGGCAACGACATCTTCTTCCTCAACTCCGGCTCCTGGGAGCGGCACACCCCGCAGGCCAATGCTGGCCTGAGCACCGGCGCCACCAGCCAGTGGAACCGCCGCTACTACGCCATCGGCGGCCGCTGCTCGTACCCTTAGGCGGGGGCCCCTCGTTGACACGCTGGAGCCGTCGAGCTAAGACCGCCGGGTTCTCGGTGCCTGGGAGCTTGCTCTCGGGTTAACAGGGAATCCGGTGTGAATCCGGAGCTGCCCCGCAGCGGTATGTGGGAACGAACTTCGTCATTGGCACTGGCTCCGGCTGGGAAGCGACGAAGCCTAGGAAGCGCGAGCCATCGCGAGTGCCCACGAGCCCGAAGACCTACCGAGGCCTGGCCCCCACCAAGGGGGCCGGTTCGACGGGTCCTCCGCGGGGAGGGCACGGACAGGAATCCTCCGGTCTTCGGCTGCTCCGCGTTCTTGCGTCCCGCTCTCTGTCCCCGCGGGGGGATCTGGAGATCGAGTGATGAAGTCCATTTACGTTTTGTTGGGTGCGTGTGCGGTGGTGACGTTCGTGGCGGCGTGCAGCGACGACGCGGCGCCCAAGGTCGAGGTCCTCCCCGCCAACCCGGGTAGCGACGCCGGTGTCGACGCCCAGACGCCGGTGGTCGATAGCGGCAAGCCCGATGCGAGCGAGGTCGACGCCGGCCGGCAGCCGCCGGTGTTCCTGACGCAAGCGGACTACGCCGACTACATCGCCATCGACCCCGCCTTCCCCTTCGACGTGACCCAGGTGCACACCTCGGATGCGCCGGTGGACGACGCCCGGTGGGGCCGCGGCGGCCCGATGGTCACCACGCTCATCAGCGCCAAGCCGGTGGTGGTGCGTTACGTGGTGCCGGCGGCACCCAAAGCACCGCTCACCTACACCACCATCAACTACGCCGAGGCCAGCGGCCTCCCGGCGCAGAAGTTCTTCAACACCATGTTCGACCTCCCGGTGGGCCAGAAGAGCATGCTCTCGTACACCGCGTCGGGCGCCAACGCACCGGGCGAGGTGCTGCTGTACGCCACCTCGCTGCTGGCGGTGGAGCAGCGGGCGAACGTCAACGGCTTCTTCGCCGGGGTGGGCCTGCAGGTGGGCGCAGAGACGCGTTACGTGTACAGTGCACTATCTGCCTTCGCCAGCGCCCCCAGCGCCACCAACGACAACGGCCTGTGGGTCTCCGATAGCTGCAGCGGCGCGCTGGTGCCCACCGGCACCTGCAAGCCCGGCTTCGCGCTCCTCAAGTGGAACGGCTACTCCGGACCGGTGATCACCGACGCCCAGCAGAACGTGTTCGTGGCGGCGGCGCTCGCCGGTGGCCCGAGCTCCGACGGGCTCATCGGCCTGGCGAAGGCCGAGGTCCTCGGTGCCACGGCGACGCTCACCAAGGACCCCCTCTACGGCGTGAGCACCAACGGCACCGGCTCCGTCGCGGCGGTGGCGCCAGAGGGCACCGGCGAAGGCTGGCTGCTCCACAAGGGATACGACTTCGCGGGGCCCAGCTCCACCGTGGCCTTCAGCTACGCGGTCGGCGCCAGCATCACCGACGGCAGCAAGAAGAAGGTCGACGCGGCCATCAAGCCCGGGGCCAAGATGAACGGCGAGGGGGCGGGCTACACGCTCTTCACGGACCCCGAGGGCGACCTGTGGGTGGCCGCCGTCACGAACAGTGGCAGCGCGCTCCTCGAGCTTCGCCGCAAGCCCTGAAGCGTCTAAAATCACTGTAACGATGGCGCAGGCCAGGCGTACCTCCGGGCACGCTCGTCATGGATGTCGCCCTCTCCCCCATCGCCATGCGCCTCTTCGGGGCCCCCAGCTCCGAAGGCGCGTGGTATGCCATGGGCGCACCGTTTCCCATGAGCACCGACCGCGCGGATTCCCAGGCCCGAGGAGAGGCGCCCAGCGCGACCTCGGCGCGTCGCTATCCGGAGCTGGACGCGCTCATGGACCGCTACGCGCGGGGCGAGGACGCCGCCTTCCGCGAGCTCTACGCGGCGCTCGGGCCACGCATTCGCATGTTCCTCATGCGCCTGTGCGGCAAGCCCCGCCTGGCCGACGATCTGCTCCAGGAGACCTTCCTCCGCGTGCACCGCGCCCGCGGCTCCTTTGCCCCCGGCGCGTCGGTGGTACCGTGGTCCTACGCCATCGCGCGCAACGCCTTCGTGGACCATGGCCGCCGCGGACGGAACGCCCGCACCGAGTCGCTCGACGAGGCGACGCCGGGTGCGGAGCCCGAGGCACCGGCCGGCGCAAGCCCGGAGCGGCAGCTGCACGCCCAGGAGACGCTCGCGCTCGTGCGCCAGGTGCTGGCGGAGCTCCCGGAGGCCCACCGGGAGGCCTTCGTGCTCACGCGCTTCGAAGGCCTGAGCAACGCCGAGGCCGCGCAGATTCTCGACACCACCGAGGGCAACGTGCGGGTCCGCGCTTTCCGCGCCGCCGAAGCCTTCCGCAAGGCGCTCCGCGGCGCCACGGAGGAGCCATGAGCTCGGAGCGCGACGATCCGTTCGACATCCCCGACCCCTTCGCGGGCGAGGCGATGCCGCTGCCTCCGCCGCCGGCTCTGCCGCCTTCGCCTGCGCGCGGGAACGTTCGGCTACGGCGCACGCTCGCGCTGGCGGTCGCGCTGGGGCTCGAGTGCGTCGCCGTCTTCGCCATGGGCCTCCGCACGGTGGCACCCAAGGTGCTGGTGCTCGGCGTGGTTTGCCCGGTTCTGGTGGCCACGGTGGCGCTGGTGCTGCTCCTCCGCGCGCCGACCACCAGCGCTCGCCTCGGCCTCGTCGCCGCAGCCGCGTCACTGGTCTTCTTCGCGTCCTCTGCCGCCGAGGCGTACGCGCCCACGGCCCCCGCAGCGGCGGCGCTGAAGTGCATGGTGGTGACGGCGCTGCTGCTCGCCGGTCCGCTACTGCTCGGCGCGCTCGCGCTCCGCAACGCTTTTCCCAGCGGCGCCGCCGGACGCGCAACGACGCTCGGGGTCGCCGCCGGTCTCCTGGGCGCCGCCACCATTCGCCTCCATTGCCCGCACGACGACAGCATCCACGTCATGCTCGGGCACGGCTTGCCGATCCTCGCCGCGGGGCTCGTGGCGCTCGCAGCGCACAAGATCCTCCGCGCCTGACTTCGGTCAGTCGGTCTTCGCGATCTTGGTGTCCTTCGGCGGGTGCTGCTTGAAGACGCGCGCCGCCAGGCCCATGCGAAAGCGCGACTCGGGGAGCCCGCGCGCGCACGAACCATCACCGGACGCGTACCAACCGAGGCGCTCCTCCAGCGGTCGCTTCGCGCACACGTTCATCGACTCGCGGAACATACGATGCGCGACCTTGGTGGCGTTCACCGGGTGATCGAGGATGTCGTCGCGCTTGAAGCCTTCGCGCGTCGGGAGGTTGGGCTGAAATATCTGATACAGCCCTACACTGCGGCCGTGATCGCCCACCGCCTTGGGATCGAAGCGGCTCTCCGCCCACGCCACCGCCACCAGCAGAGCTGCCGAACGCTCGCGCGCATCGGCTCCGCCGAAGAGCGGCACTTCCTCTTGTACGACCTCGGCGATGGCTTTCGCCGTCTGCTCGTAGGTGTCGCGCCACGGAGCACTGGGCTGCAGGGCGACCATCAACGTCAAAATCCAAGTAACCATTGTTTCGAGTCTCCGTCGTGAAACGGATCAGGCTCGGGCGAACGAAACGGGCGTGCTCATGGCGTCCTGGCTAATGAAGCGGAGACGTCACCGAGCTGCACCCACGCGCGAGTGATCCACGGACCAACATTCCTGCTTCTCGTGCTGCAGCTCCCCGAAGGAGCCCGAAGTGCGAGAAGCAACTCATGGACCCCATTTAGGCCGGGAGCCCCGCCCGGTCGAGGCAAAAGCGACATGGCCAATGTTAGGCCTTGACAGTTTGAGCACATAGCAATCTAGAGCGACGCCAGAACCCGCGTCGCGACGCCGCGTGGTCGCGCCGAACACCGCCCATCTGTGCGACAATCGGAGGGTGTCCGCAGCGCGCAGCGTCGTCGTCGTGGGGGCGACCATCGCGGGTTTGATGGCCGCCATCGACCTGCGTCGTCGCGGCTTCGACGTGTCGCTGATGAGCGAGCACGACACGGTAGAGGCGTCGACCTGGGTGCGCGGTGGGCGCGTGGACAGGAACACCGAGCCGCTCACCTTGCGTCGCGTGTTCGACGAGGTGCTGGGCGCGGCGGGGCTCGTCACCGCCGACGTTGCGACCCTCGAGCCGGAGCCGCTCCGCGCACGCTGGTTCTTTCCCGGCGGCGGAGTGTTCGACTTCGGGGGCGCCGGCGACGTGCTGCGCGAGCGCATTCGCGCGTTCTCCGGCGAGACCGACGCGCGCGCCTACGACGAGCTCCTGGTGCGATGTGCCGAGCTGCACCGTGCGGCCTTTCCGCGCTTCTTCGAGTCGCGGCGCCCCCGCGCCCTGGACTACGTGCGAGCCCTGTTTCGCAAGGGGCCGGTGGCGTTGCGCGAGCTCGCGCTCGGTCACTCGCTACGCGAAGAGCTACGCCGCCGCTTCGCCGACCCGTTGCTCGTGCAGATGTTCGAGCACTATGCACAGACGCTGGGCTCGGACCCGCGACGTGTGCCGGCCACCGCGCTGGCGCTACATCACGTCGACACCCTCGGTACCTACCGCGTTCGCGGCGGCGTGGGGCAGCTCTATCGGGGGCTGGAGCGCGCCGGCACGCGGCTCGGCGTTCACTACGTGTATCGCGCGGAGGGGCTGCGCATCGTGCCGGCCGACGGTCACCGGGGCGTGGCGGGCGTCGACTCTGCGCGCGGGTTCCGAGAGGCCGCGGCAGTGGTCGTGGCCACCGACGATCCGCGGGCCACGTTGGGCGGGTACCGGGCTTCCGCGATCTTGCCGTTCTCGCGCCGCAGCGCGTCCGCGGTGCTGTGGTCCATCACCGGTGAGAGCAGCGGCAGGCCCCTCGCCGGCACCAACGTGTTGCCCTCGGTGGACCCCGACGAGGAGCTGGACGA
>JABFRG010000456.1 GCA_013141295.1 Polyangiaceae bacterium | reverse complement strand
GGCTCCTCGTGCCGGCGGCCGCTGCGGCGCGCCGTGATCGCAAGAGCACCCCGCGTCCCGCATTAATTCCCTCAAGTCACGAGAATCCTACGCCTTGTCGCTGCCGCAATGGAGCCACACCCAATCGAGACGAACGGGGGCGTGTGGTAGAGCTCGATCAAGGCTCGGCTCGAAAACCCAGCGGGAGGCGGCTCGTTGTGGTCGTAGAAGGACTCGAGCTGGCCCTCCCCGAGCAGCAGGCCAACCTCCGTGTCGTGGAAGAAGCCAAAGCGCCCCTGAGCAAGGCACGCGAAACACCCGTACTTGGACGTTCGCTCGTCGACCGTGAATCCCTCGCCCGCTACGTCACAGAAGGAGCACGTGACGTCGCGGCGAGCGAGGCCGGACATCTGCGCGCGCGGCGCTTGGAAGTAGCGAAATACGGGCACGTCACTGGTCATGCTGGCTCTCTCCGGCCAATCTGTATGTACCTTGCACGGACAAGGAATCGACGCCAGGGGAGCTCATGGCGCGAATCGCCCTAGCGCTTCGATGCCATCGCTGGAGACGCGAAGTACCTCGGTGGTGATGGGGTAGCCGGAGCGCTGGAACTCCTCCACCACCACACCACCCACGCGTCCCACGATGGGCGAATCGTTCCGCATAACATAGATGAAGTCACGACAGGGAATCACGACCAGCACAGGCCATCCCATCATCGGTTCCACCAAGGCGCGGAAAGTCGAGGCAAATACCGTCGAGGCCTTGTACGGCGAGCCAACGGCCACCATCCCCAGCGGTTCACCGTCGATGTCCGTGACTTCGAGCTCGACGTCCTGGAGCAGTCTTGCCTGGTTCTCCTCGGCCGCGCGCAACGCCGTCCCAACGTCGACACCCCAATCCGCGCACATTTGTGGCGTCACGAAGGTGATCCGGCTCTCGTCTGCGTTCGTAAGGGTCAGACACCGCTGGACCTCCGGTGTGACCTCGAAGTGAATAGCGTCGCCCAAGTCGAGCTCCGAGGACTCGGCAGCGAAGAACAGGTGGGCGCGAGCCCGCTCCCACGACGGTTCAGGTGCGAGCGATGTGAGCACATCGGCCACGAAGCGCTCCACGGCCGCGGCATCGCCATCCCGTTGGACGTTTCGTTCAAGATTGGCAAGGCTGATCCGAACTTCGAAGCCATCCAACGAAAGGACGTAGTTCCCTTCCGCGTCGCGCACGTACGCGACGCCGCGGCGGGCGAGCTCCGCTTCGAACTTTCCACTCGCATCCAGCGCGGTCTTCGTCATCCCTCGGCCTCCCACTTCGTGACGCAGTGGACACAGATCGCAATGGTGGGGCCGGCGACCCCGCGCGCTGTCGCACCACAGAATGAGCACTCCACGAACTTCGTCTCGGCAGAGCTCTCCCGCAGCACGGAGGCAGCGGTCTCGACGCACCACGAGCAGATGAAGGCCGGACCGACGCCGTGCAGTGCTGCCCCGCGGGAGAGCAACTCGGGGCGACCGATGCCGCAGAACGAGCAGGTATCGGGGTGCGGCGGGCTCACCTTGGGACACCCATCCAGGCCTCGGGGTGCATGACGCTTGCGGAGGGGAGCGCGATGCGCGCTAGGATGGGCTCGAACCGCGATGCGGCAACATCTTCGACATTCCAATAAAACGCCTTGATCGCTGGGTGGCTGTTGATGCGCTCGAGGTCCGACTCGGACACGCCGACGCGCTTCGACAGCAGCAGCTCCTCGAGATGCGGGGCGTCGAGCGCGGCGCCGAGCATCGGCAGGTTGCGCATCTGTCCGATCTGCATTCGTTTCAGCTTGGTGAGCGAGCGAAGGCTCGGAAGCGTCCGCACCTGAGCGAGCCCATACAGCGAGAGCAGCTCGAGGGAGGCGTGCTCGGAGAGGGCGCCGAGATCTCCCAGCCCTCGCACTTGGTTCACCTGCAAATACCGAAGGTGCGCGCATCCCCTTGCAACGCGCAGGTCGCTCGCCGTCCCGCCACGGAGATCGAGCCACCACAGCTTCGGAAGATCCGCGAGGAAACCATCGGGGACGACCACGTTCCAAAGGGTCATGCGTTCGGCGCCCTCGAGCCACGCGCGATCGGTGCCCACGATCGTGGCGTGGTCGATCCAGAAGACGCCGTTACCGCGGTCCTGGGCCTTCTCTCGAGCGGGTGAGCGCTTCGCCATGGTTTCGCTGCGGTAGCGTAGCAGCGCGCACATCGCTGAGACTTCCGAATTCGAGCGGAGCCGGCTCGTGAGGGACGCTCACGCCGTCATCGAATGCAGTAGCAGTCTCCGAAGGGAGTGCAGACGAGATGGGTGGGACCGTAGCAAACGTAGCGTGACAGAGAGGTGAAACCGCTGACCGGCGCGACTTGCGCGGGCTGCGGTTCGACGTCTGCTCCCGGGTCCGGCGGGTCGTCGCCGGTGCTGGCGACGCATGCGGAGGAGAGGACGAGCGCGCACACGAGAAAGAAGCGAGCTGCGATGAAGGTCTTCATGGTGGCTACCGGCACTGGCAGGTGCCGCGCACGAAGTCGCACGAGAGGCGAAGGCCGCGGGAGCAATAGCTCTGCGAGACGAGGGTGTATCCGTTCGCGGGGTGGACCTCGTTGGGTGCGGGCGCGGTCGCGGCCTCCGGCGCCACTTCGTCTTCGGTGGGCTCCTCGGTGCTCGCGGTGCACGCCGTGGAGCTCAGCGCAGCGACGGTGGTGAACGCGAGGGCAGCGAGGCGAGGGAGCGTCATGGTCACCGCCCCTTCACGTTCGGTGCCAGCGCGCAACGGCCCTCGGGCCGGGCTCCGCGCAGCAAAATCGCATGTGTGGGTGCATGCGGGCTCGCTGCGCGGCCGGTGGATCGGACAAGTCCCGGGTGACAGCGCACGTACCCAGGACGCGAGGCTCAACCCTTGATGAAGCCGAGCAGCTCCTCGTTGACGAGCTCCTTGTGGGTGGTGCACATGCCGTGGGGCGCGCCCGCGACGACCTTGAGGGTGCCCTTGGGAAGCAGCGTCACGGCGACCTTGCCGGTGATCTCGAGCGGGACGATCTGATCGTCGTCGCCGTGGAGCACCAGGGTGGGCACGGTGATCTTCTTGAGGTCCTCGCGCAGGTCGGTCTCGGAGAAGGCTTTCACGCACTCGTACTGGGCGAGGAGACTGCCTTGCATTCCCTGGAGCCAGAAGGTGTCGATGACGCCTTGCGACGGCTTCGCACCCGGGCGGTTGTAACCGTAGAAGGCCGCCGGGAAGTCCTTGAAGAGCTGCGCGCGGTCGCCCTTCACGCCGGCGCGAATGCCGTCGAAGACGCTCATGGGCAGGCCGTTGGGGTTCCAGTCGGTCTTGGCCATGGTGGGCGTCACCGCGCCGATGAGCACGGCTTTGGCCACGCGCTTCACGCCGTGGCGCCCGATGTAGCGCGCGACCTCGCCGCCGCCGGTGGAGTGACCGACGTGAACCGCGTTCGAGAGATCGAGCGCCGCAGTGACGGCCGCCAGATCGTCGGCGTAGTGGTCCATGTCGTTGCCGAAGCCCGGCTGCGACGAGCGACCGTGGCCGCGGCGGTCGTGGGCGATGACGCGATAGCCGCGGTTGGCGAGGAAGAACATCTGATCTTCGAAGGCGTCACCATTGAGCGGCCAGCCGTGGCTGAAGACGACCGGCTGACCGGTCTTCGGACCCCACTCCTTGAAGTAGATCTCGGTGCCGTCGCTGGTGGTGACGTAGTTGCTTTTGCTCATGAAGGAGCTCCTCGAACGGATGGGTGAAGTGCCGTGTCGTTTGGACACACCCCCGGCGCATCGAATCGGCCGGGGAGCGCAGTGCGGACGAACCTAAGTCCAACCGTCTTCAGGTGGAAGCGGCTTTCCCCAGATACCCATCATCGATTTCGCAGATGGATCCTCACCGCAAGGCGCCGACCGATGGCTTCTGCGGTGCAAACTCCAGCGCCATGCGAACCGTTCGCAGCGCCGGAGAGAGCGCGTGCACGTCCACATGTTCCCTGCACCCAGGCCCGCACAAGAGCTCGAGCGGCAGCGTGACGTAGCGCTTCCCATCGTCGCCGTTCACCGCAATCGAGTGCGTCGAAGCATCGTCCAACTCTCCGCGCTGCGAGGCAGCAGCGAGCACCGCAAAGTCGATCCCCGCCACCGCCTCCCGCAAGACGGCCAGCTGCCTCGTCGTGAGACGCTTTTCGTACACCTCGTCGTCACGGCCTTCGCCGGGCGCAAAACGAATCGTCTGCGTCACCTTGCCGCTACTCGAGATGGCAACGACCCAGCTCGTGAGGTCGCGGGAGAAGCCCGGTTCGAAGGAGACGACGAGCCACACCGTCTGCTACCTCTCAGCTTCGGGGACGACGGGTCGCGTGGAGACGCGATGGGCCTCGGCGAGAGACATCGCTCTACTGTAGCGTCGGGAGCTCGAGGGGGCGAGCGAAGGCGGTGCGTTCGAGCGCAGCGGCAGCGGCCTGGCCCGCGACCACGCCGTCTTCGTGAAAGCCGTGGCCCGCGTAGGCGCCTGCGAAGAACGTGAGGGCGCCGGGCCGGGCGTTGAGCGCCGGCAGATCGCGCTGCGCAGAAACGGCGGCCGCGTCGAAGATCGGATGCCGATACGAGAATGTGCGCTCCCGGAGGTGCGGCGCGATCTCGGGATCGTCGTCGTCGGCATCGAGCGTGAGAAACCAGTCGCGGGGCGTGGGCAGCGACTGCACGCGATTGAGATAATACGCTATCCGGGTGCGGCCGCCGCGGGTGGTGGCGTTCCAGCTGGCCCACAGGCGGCGATCCCGGTGAACGACCCGCGGGTCGCGGTGGAGCGCGATGCGCGTCTGGTTGTACGAGAAGGCACCGAGCACCCGGCGCTCTTGCTCGGAAGCATCGCCGAGCATGGCGAGGCTCCGGTCTGCGTGCGTCGCGAGCACCACGCGATCGAAGACCGCGGAGCCATCGCCGAACGAGAGCTGGACCGCGCCCCCCAGGCGGTGCACCTTGCGTACCGGCGCATCGAGGCGAATCGCACCGGGAAAAGCGCGCCGGAACGCATCGACGTACACCACACTTCCGCCCACGAAAGTACGCCAGGCGTCGCCGCTGTGGCCGCCCAGAAGGCCGTGATTCTCGAAGAAGCCGAGGATTGCCAGAGCCGGATACTGGGCAATGTGCCGCCCTGGGAGCGACCAGATGGCGGACGCCAGCGGATACACGAGCTGGTGACGGAACGGCGCCGAGTAGCCGGCCAGGTATTCGTCGATGGTCGTGGAGGGCGCGATGCGCCGCTCTTGCAGATCGCGCCGGGCCCGACGCCGGAGCAGGAGTAGCTCGGCGAACATGCGATAGAAGGCCGGGCGCACGAAGTTCCGCTTCTGCGCGGCGAATCCCCCTGCCCCGCGCAGAAGGGCAAATCGCATGTTCACGTCGTCGTCCACGAAGGAGGCGGACATGTCCGCCCGCTGCGTCTGCGCGTCGACGCCCAGCTCTCCGAGCATCTGGCAGAAGCGGGGGTAGTGCCGCGCGTTGTAGATGAGAAAAGCGGTGTCGACCCACAGGGGCCTCCCCGCGCCGTCGTCCACCTCCACCGCGTGCGCGTGGCCTCCCAGGCGCGCGCCACCTTCGAAGAGGGTGACGTCGTGGTGCCGCGCAAGATCGCGCGCGGCGGCCATCCCCGAGATGCCCCCGCCCACCACCGCCACCCGAAGGCGCGTGCCCGGGGCCATCACGACACCCGGCAGAGCGGCTGCGGGCACCCCGGACGCGTGAGCACCAGCTGCCAGAGCTGATAGCTGCGGGCGCGAAACGCTCCGGCGAACGCCAGAAGGTACAGCTCCCACATGCGCTTGAAGCGCTCGGTGTAGCTCGACTTCAGCTCGGGCCAGGCGGCCTGAAAGCGCTCGTTCCAGGCGAGGAGCGTCTTGTCGTAGTGCGGACCGAAGTTGTGCCAGTCCTCCATCACCAGGAGGCCCTCGGTGGCCGCGCCGAGCTGCGCGATCGAGGGCAGCATGCCGTTGGGAAAGATGTACCGGTCGATCCAGGGATCGCCGTGCTGCGCCGACACGTTGGAGCCCACGGTGTGCACCAGCGCCACGCCGTCGGGCCGCAGCACGTCGTGCACCACCTGCATGAAGGTTCGATAGTTCTGCACCCCCACCGCCTCGAGCATGCCGATGGACACCACGCGATCGAAGGTCTGGCCGCTCCGCGGGATGGCGCGGTAGTCCTCGAGGACGATCTCCACCGGGAGCCCCGCGCAACGGGCCCGGGCCAGCGCCGTCTGCTGCGCCGAAACCGAGTATCCCACGCAGGTGACGCCGTAGTTCTCACAGGCGTACTTCATGAAGGCGCCGAAGCCGCAGCCGATGTCGAGCACGCGCATGCCCGGGGCGAGGCCCAGCTTGCGGCACACCAGATCGAGCTTCGCGCGTTGCGCGCTCTCCAGCGTGTCGCCCTCGGACCAGTAGGCGCAGGTGTAGACCATCTCGGAGTCGAGCATGCGTTCGAAGAGATCGTTGCCCGCGTCGTAGTGCACCTCGGCCACGCGAAAGGCCCGCGACCTGGACTGGAAGTTGACGACCTTGGCGAGCACCTCGCGCGCGAAGGTGCCGATTCCCGGCGGGTCGGCCTGGAGCCCGGCGGCGAAGAGCCTGGCCATGAGGTGGTCGAGGTGCTCGGCGCTCCAGTGGCCGTCCATGTACGCCTCGCCGACCCCCATGCTGCCCTGCAAGAAGGCGGCATACGCTCGCTCGTCGTGCACGCGAATGTCGCAACGGGCGCTGGCGCCGATGGTAACGCCCGCCTGCGCCAGCGTCGATTCAACGGCTCGCTTGTAGCGGCTGGCACCCCACGGTTCGGAGCGGAGCGACAGCGCGTGAATTCCAAGAGAGTTGCTCATACGGCGGGGACGCTAGCGCACGGCGTTCCGCGCGCTTTGACATGTCCGGTCAAAGTGCCGGCCACCCGGGTCAACGCCAGCCGCCGCGTGGGGCTGGCGCTTCCCGCGAGCCTGTGACTGAATGGGCCGCGATGCCCGACCGGAGCATATCGAGCCGCATTGCCTCACGCATCGTCGATGCGGTGGCGGCGCGCGGCCACGATGCGGCCCTGCTCTGCACGCGAGCCGGCGTCGACCTCGACGTGGTGCGCGACGTGAGCGGCCGCGTGGATGCGGCGGGCTATCTGGCGCTCTGGCGCGAGGCCGTCGCGATGGTCGGCGACACCGCGTTCGCGCTCCAGGTGGCCGAGGCCGGCGAGAGCACGCCGAACCTGCTGCGGTTCGTGTGCATGCCCAGCCGCGACATTCGCGAGGCGCTCGACAAGGCCTCGCGTTACCTGGGCATCCTCACCGACGCCGCCCAGTGGACGGTGGCGGTGGAGGGCGATGAAGGCGTGGTGGCGGTGGACCGTGGCGGCTTCGCGCCGGAGGGTGCGCGCTTCGCTGCGGAGTTCTCGCTGGCCGAGATCGTGGCGCTGGGCCGCGCCTTCACCGGTGTGGCGTGGCGACCCACTTCCGTGCACTTTGCACACGATGAGCCGGGGGACACCGCTCCGCTCCGGGCCTTCTTCGGCGCGCCGCTGCACTTCGGGTGCCCGCGGTCGGAGCTGCGCGTCCCCACTGCGGTCCTCGATTTGCCGCTCCAGCGCACCAATCCCGCCGAGGCCTCGTTCTTCGAAGAATAC
>JABFRG010000564.1 GCA_013141295.1 Polyangiaceae bacterium | reverse complement strand
GGCCGGCATGGCCACCAGCGTCTCCAGCACCATGCGGGTGTGGATCCACACGTTCCCCTCCGCGTGGTGGATGGCGTCCTGCGGGCATGCCTCGAGCGCGCGCACCCAGGGGAACACCTGGAGCGCGTCCCAGGGCACCGGGGCGCCGGGGGCCGGGGCGGCGAGCGCGGAGACGGGTGGAGACATCCGGGGGTTATAGCGCGGGCAGCGGCGTGCGCTATAACCGCCGCGCCGTGTCCGCCAAGTACCCCCGCTCCTTTCATCTTCCCTGGTCGCCGGGCGGTACGTCCGACGACAAGCGGCTCCGTGACGTGGGCGGCCTCCTCGGGAGCGAGATCGTCGTCACCGAGAAGTGCGACGGCAGCAACCTCGCGTACACCCGCGCCCACGTGTTCTCGCGCTCGCATTCCGGACCGCCTACGCACCCGAGCTTCGCCATCGCCAAGGCGACCCACGCGCAGCTCGCCCACGACCTCCCGGACGATCTGTCGATCTTCTGCGAGTACTGCTACGCGGTGCACTCCATCGAGTACGAAGCGCTCCCGGCCTTCTCGCTGGTGTTCGGGGTACGTGACGACGCCAAGGGCACCTGGTGGGCCTGGGACGAGGTGGTGGCGCAAGCGGAGGCTCTGGCGCTTCCGACGGTTCCGCTGCTGTTTCGCGGCGTCGTGAAGACTGAGCGGGAGCTGCGCGCCCTCACCGAGTCACTCTCGGCCGCGCCTTCGGCCTTCGGCGGGCGGCGCGAAGGCGTGGTGGTGCGCCGGGCCGAGGGCTTCGACGACGCGGCCTTCCCCCGCAGTCTGGGCAAGTGGGTCCGCAAGGATCACGTGACCACCGACGAGCACTGGATGCACCAGTCGATAAGGCCGCAGCGGCTGCGCTGAGCGACCTTCAGCGCAGCCGCGCGAGCTCCGCCAGAAGCCCGTCGCGCAGGGGCACGAACACGCCCTCGATGGCCGGCCAATCGGTGCAAGATGCAACGATTTCAGCGAAGCCGCGCGCTACCGTGAAGTCGTCGATGCGACCGCCGCGGGCGATCTGCGTGGCGAACGCCAGGACCCGCAGCGCGTGCACGGCGCGCTTGCGCGCGGCGGTGGGGTCGTCGGCGAAGCCTTTCTCCGCCTTGCGCCAGTCGGACTCGGCGCGCTCGCTGGCGGCCGCCCGGAGCTTTTTCCGATCGCGTACGTACGCGAATGTCGGCGCCGGAGCCTTGAGCTGGTGCACCGCCGGCGCGAAGTGCGCCTCCAGGGCGAAGATGCTCTGGCTCGCGAGGGCGCTCGCGTAGCTCTCCGCTCCGTGCACCACCAGGTTCATGCCCGGTCCCCAGAGCAGATCTTTCCGCGCTGCCGGATCCCGCAGCACGACGAGGAAGTCGTGGTCGGAGCCCGGACCGGCGGTCCCGTACACCCGAGAGCCCACGCGAACGCACGCCCGCACCGCCGCGTCCTCGCGACGGAGCACGGCGAGCACCGCGGCGTAGTCGGGTTCCATCGACCACACGGTAGCGCCGCCGGTCCCGTTTCGAAACGCTGGCTTTCCTCCCCCGGCGTTGAAACCTGGCGGCTTTTGGGTAGTGTTCGCCCGCGGGCACTGGGCTCGCCCTCCGAGAGAACGTCCCATGTCCTTCGTCGTTCGCCGCCTCTGGCCGGCGCTTCCGGTGCTCCTCGCGCTCGGCTGCGCGTCGTCGTCCGGAGCCCCCGCGGCCGCGCCCACCCTCACGGACGCCGAAGCCAAGCAGTCCATCGTGACCGGGATGCACGACTCGATCCTGGTGGACATCGACGCCCTGGTGGCCGCCAGCGAGGAGATCGCCCGCCTCGCCCCGACCCCCTCGGGTCGCGGCTGGGACGCGGCGGCCGACGCTGCCGCCATCACACAGATGCGCGCCGCGTGGACCCGCGCCCGCACCGCCTACGAGCACATCGAAGGCGCGGTGGCGCCGCTCTTTCCGGACCTCGATCTCGTGCTCGACGCGCGCTACGACGATTTTCTCGGCGAGCTGAAGAGCAAAGGCGGTGATGCCGACCTCTTCGACGATCAGGGCGTCACCGGCCTGCACGCCGTGGAGCGCATCCTCTGGTCCGACTCGATTCCCGCGCGGGTGGTCGAGTTCGAGAAGGCCCAGCCGGGGTACCTCCCAGCGGCCTATCCGAAGACCGAGCAAGAGGCGGTGGCGTTCAAGACCAAGCTCTGCGCCCGGGTCGTCGCCGACGCGAAGTCGCTCCGGGCCCAGTGGGTGCCGCAGCGCATCGACCTCGGCGGCGCCTTCCAGGGTCTGGTTTCCCTCATGAACGAGCAGCGCGAGAAGGTGAACAAGGCCTCCACCAACACCGAAGAGTCCCGCTACTCGCAGCGCACCATGGCCGATATCCGCGGCAACCTGGAGGGCACGCAGAAGATCTACGCGCTCTTTCAGCCCTGGCTCGCCAGCAAGCAAAGCGCCGATGCCACCAAGGACGGCAAAGCCACGGACGCCGCCATCGCCGACGGTTTTCGCAAGCTCGGCGCGCTCTACGCCGGCACCACCGGCGACGCGATCCCGCAGCCGCCGACCTCCTGGAGTGCCGAGAGCCCCTCCCCGGCGGATCTCGAGAGCCCCTTCGGCAAGCTCTACACCGGCGTGAAGGCGGCGGCCGATCCCGACGCCAAGGGCTCCATCGTCGGCGAGATGAACCGCGCCGCCGACATCCTCGGGTTCCCCGAGTTCAAGGCGGGCCAGTGATGGCGCGCTCGCGTCGCCTCCTCGCGCTCACCCTCGGCCCCGCCTTGCTGGTCTCGGCCTTCGCGGCCGCCTGCAGCTCCAGTGACGCGTCCCCGACCAGCTGCGACGGTGGCCGCTGCGATGGCGGCGGAGGAGCCAGCAGCTCCGGCTCTTCCGGCGCCGTCGTGGGCGACGCCGACGTGGGCTTCGTGGCCATCGGGAGCGACTTTCAGGGGTTCCAGAGCTGGGAGAAGTTCTACCTGGGCGACAGCCCCGAAGCGGTCGGCGTGCACCTGGCCGGTCCCAAGACCGTCTACATCAACAAGCGCCCGCCCAAGGGGAGCACCGAGTTTCCGGTGGGCACCATCATCGTGAAGACCATCTCCGTCGGGCCCAAGTCCGAGTGGCAGCTCTTCGCCATGGTCAAGCGTGGCAACGACTTCAACCTCTTCGGCGCCGTCGGCTGGGAGTGGTTCGGCCTTCAGCTCTTCGACAACGACGTGGTGAAGATCGAGTGGCGCGGCTGGGCGCCCCCGGGCGACGCGGGTCAGTACGGCGGCGGCGGCGTGGTGGGCGTGTGCAACTCGTGCCACCGCACCCAGGACACCGACTTCGTGCTCACGCCGCAGCTCTCGCTCACGACGCTGTAGGCCCGCGGCGCACCACCATCACGACGTCGTCGTCGAGGCGATAGACGTGGTCCGCAAAGCGAAACGTCCGGCCGGCATCGCCCTGGTGCGCCGGCGAGAGTACGACGCGGCCCGCGTCGACGAGCAGCAGCGAAGCCCTCCGCAGCGTGTGGTAGGTCGCCTCCCGGGTCGGCCCGAGCCAGGCCAGGAGGTCGGCTTCCGACGGACGACCATCGCGCACGTAGCGGAGCAGGGCGCAGTCGAGGTGCGCGAGGACGGCGCTGTCCTTCATGCGCCGGTCAGCCCTCGGCGTTTCGCAGAAAGTTGGCGACGTCCGCGAAGCGCATGTCGAGAAAGGCGCGGAGCGGCCCCTCGACCTTGGCGTCGTCCAGCGCCGCGTACATGCAGCGCAGCCAGGCGTCGCGTGCGGCCGTGTCCACCTGCACCTTGGCGTGGCGCATGCGGAGCCGCGGGTGCCCGTGCCGCGCCATGTATTCCTGCGGTCCGCCCAGCCATCCTGCGAGGAACAAGGCGAAGCGCTCGCGCACCTCCGGATGAAGACGACCATCGTCGCCCAGCCGATGCATCGCCGTGAGCGCCGGCTCCGAGGCCTCCATGTGGTCGTAGAAGCGTTTGGCGACGAGGGCGACCGTGGCTTCGCCGAGGATGTCGAAGGGATTCGGTTCCGGGGACGCAGACGGCTCGCTCATGGCGCCTGGCTAGCGCGCTCGGGCGCGCCGGGAAAGACCCGAGCACCGCGGCGCAAATTGTTTGCGCCACGGCCGCAGCCTGCGAAACCTGCGCTATCGCGCTATCGCGCTATCGCGAGAGCCGCTGGTATTCGTACGCACTGCTGGCGAAAAGCACGCTGCCGTAGAGCGCAATGGGGCCGCTCAGGCGATAGGCGGTGGGGCGGGTGCGCAGCTCAGGCTCCGCGCGCTTGCCCCTCTCCAACGCCCAGGTAGATGCCCGGTACACGCCGCTCCTCCACCCGGCCCGGTCGGGGCTCGGCGACAGCGACTCGAGGACGCCCGCAGGCTCGAGTGACCACACGAGGTCGAAGGTGCAGTCGTACCACTCGCCGATGAGACCCTCCTGGGCGGCGGCGTAGGTCGCCGGTCGCTCGCCCTTGGGCGGGGCCGCGCCACAGCGCGCGGCGGCGGCATCGACCTCGGCACCCGTGTAAGATGCACGGTTTCGCGACCCCGGCGCCCCGCTCGAGGACTGCCGATCCGGACCGGGCGGGGTGCCCGGTGAAGCCTCGTCGGCGGCGATTCCGATGGTCTCCACGCGACCACCGCACGCCACGCCCGCCGACAGCAGGAAGCACACATACTTGTTCATTGCGCATCTCCATCTTCACGAGGTCGAAGAGAAAACGCGCCCGTGGCCTCGTGCATGTGCGCGAGGACGGACTGCAAGCCCACCGTTCGGTGGCCAGGAAGCGACGCGCGCCTCCCGAACGCGCACCGCCCCTTCGGAGCCGGGGGCTCGGGGCATGCGCGGGGGGCCATGACGTGTTGCGAAAAAGGTTGGCGAGTGGGACGCGGCCCGGTCGGAAAAGTTCCCGTCCGAGAGAAATAATTCACTGCGGGTGGTCGAAAATCCTGGGGAACCGCTGCGTCCCCCCGCGTCAAGGTAGAAAAGGCCGGCGCAGTTTGGTTTCATCCGGAGAATGAACCGAAAAACCTCGTCGTGGCCGCTCCTTGCGCTCCTCTGCGTGGCGTGCGGCAGCAGTTACCCTGAGCCGAAAGACGCCCTCGCCCAGTCCGAAGCAGCCGTCCGCGGCGCCACCGAGGTCGGCGCCGAGAAGGTGCCCGACGCCTCGCTGCACCTGAAGTTCGCGCGCGACCAGGTTCAGGAAGCGAAGAAGCACATCGACAACGGCGACAACAAGCGCGCTGCCTACGTGCTCATGCGCGCCCGCGCCGATGCCGAGCTCGCCCTCATGCTGGCGAAGACCGCCTCGACCCAGGCCGACGCCAAGCAGACCCAGGAACAAGTGGAAGAACTGAAGAAGAAGGTGGTCAAATGAGCGCGCGTCAACTGCTCCGTCCCAGCCGCGTATTCGCCGGCCTTCTGGTCTTCACCATGGGCTGCGGCGCCATCCTTCCCCCCAAGGAGCTGGTCGACGCGCGCACCGCCTACAAACGCGTGCAGACCGGCAAGGCCAACGAGCTGCTCCCGGCCGAGGTGTACGAAGCGAAGCAGGCGCTCGACAAGGCCGAAAGCAAGTTCAACGACGACGGCGACGCGCCGGAGACGAAGGATCTCGCCTACGTCGCCCAGCGCAAGGCGCAGCTCGTGGAGAGCCACGCCGAGCTGAACATGGCGAGCGCCGCCAAGACCGCCGCCGAGAACGATCTCCGGGCCTTCACCGGAAAGACCCTGGAGAGCACCCAGGCGGATCTGAAGAAGACCCGCGACCAGCTGGCTGCCGAGCGGCAAAAGCTCGAGCAAGAGAAGGGCAACGTGGAGCGGGAGCGCCAGGCTCGCCTCGAGGCCGAGAAGCGCGCGCGTCAGGCGCTGGACGATCTCGCCAAGATCGCCGCCATCAAAGAAGAACAGCGCGGCATGGTCATCACCCTCTCCGGTGCGGTGCTCTTCACGTCCGGCAAGTGGGAGCTGCTCCCGGCCGCGCAGATCAAGCTGAACGAGGTCGCCGAGGCGCTCAAGGCCCAGTCCGGTCGCGACATCGTCGTCGAAGGCCACACCGACTCCCAGGGCACCCCGGCCTCCAACCTCGAGCTCTCGAAGAAGCGCGCCGACTCGGTGCGTGAGTACCTGGTGGGCCGCGGCATCGAGACCGGCCGCATTCGTTCCGAAGGTCTCGGGCAAACTCGCCCCATCGCCGACAACTCCAACCCCGAAGGTCGCGCCAACAACCGCCGCGTCGAGATCGTCGTGCAGCCTCTGAAAGAGACGCGCTAGCGCCGCGTGGACCTGGTCGTCGTCGGAGCCGGCGCATCCGGTGCGGTGATAGCTTCCCGCGCGAGCGAGGGGCAGGGCCGCGACGTGTGGCTCCTGGAGGCCGGCCCCGACTACCCTTCCGCGTTGCCGCCCGATCTCGCGGACGGCACGCGGAACTCCATGTCGCTTCACGACTGGGGCTACTGGCACCGGCCGAACCCCCGGACCATCCCCTTCTTTTATCCGCGGGGAAGAGTGGTGGGGGGCTCCACGGCGGTCAACACCTGCATCGCCCTCCGCGGTCAGCACTTCGACTACGACGAGTGGCGCGATCTCGGCCTGCCCGAGTGGTCCTTCGACGCGTGCCTCCCGGCCTTCTTGCGCCTGGAGAACGATCTCGACTTTCCCGATTCGCCGGAGCATGGGCACGACGGCCCGATCCCCATCCGGCGGCACCCGGACGCGGAGCTCGGTCCCTGGCAGCTCGCCTTCCGCGACGCGGCCCTGGCGCTCGGGCATCCAGCCTGCGCAGACCACAACGGCCCGCGGCCCCTGGGCGTTGGCCCGCTGCCCATGAACAAGGTGGGCGGCGTGCGCATGGGCGTTGCGCAGGGCTATCTGGGGCCGGCGGTGCGGGCGCGGGACAACTTCCATCTCCGTCCCGACACCACCATCCGGAGGGTGCTCTTCGAGAACAAGCGTGTGCGCGGCATCGAAGTGGAGCGCCTCGGCGCGGTCCACGTGTGGCCGGCGAAGACCATCGTTCTCGCGGGCGGCGCCATCGGCTCGCTCGGTATTCTCCTTCGCTCCGGCATCGGCCCTCGCGACGACCTGGCACGCATCGGCGTGGAGCTCGTCTCCCACGTGCCGGCGGTGGGGCGCCGGCTCCTCGACCACCCCGGCGTCGGCCTCTTCTTCCGCGTGCAGCGCGGCGATCTCGGGCGCTCCACCGATCCCCTCATCCAGGTGATGGTTCGGGTGACCTCCAAGGGCAGCGACTACCCGGGCGATCTGCACCTCCAGGCGGGCTCGCACGTGCCGCTGCCGGGGGTGGGGCCGCTCGTCTCGCTCATGGCCCACGTGGGCAAGACCGCGGGCAACGGACGGGTGGTCTTCGAGACCGCCCGGGCCGCGGACCGGCCGAAGATCTACTCGCACTTCCTCGACCACCCGCAAGACCGCGCCCGCGCCACCGAGGCGATCCTCCACCTGCGCAGCCTGGCGCGCGAGCTGTCGGCGCTCGCCAAGCCGTTCTGGCCCGGTCGGGCAACGTTGGACGACGACGCAGCCTTGGAGACCTTCGCCAGCAAGCGCAACGACTCCGGGTATCACCCGTGTGGCACCGTCCCCATGGGGCGGGAGGATAGCGACGACGCGGCCACCGACGCCCGTGGCCGGGTCGTCGCTATCCTCCCGCCCCATGGGGAC
>JABFRG010001004.1 GCA_013141295.1 Polyangiaceae bacterium | reverse complement strand
TCGGGACTCCAGGAGCCTCGGGAAGGACCCGAGCCTCTGGGCCGTAGCCTCGCACGCGCCGTCAGGACGGCGGCCGACCTGCAAAAGTAGTTGTCGTCGCCCTGCAGAAGTAGTTGTCGCTCATCAGGGGCTTGCGGCGCTCGACGCGATGCTCTGCGAGGCGTGGGACATGCGCTACTACTCGTTCAATGCGCGGTGGAACGCGGCGGGCGATCAGCAGATGGCGTCCATGCGCGACGGCTCCGGCGACGAGTATGTGATCTGGTTCGCGCCGGAGGGCGCGGCCATCAAGGGCTTGGGTCACGAGAGTCCCATGAGCCCTGCCTCCACGAAGTTCGTGCACGAAGTGCAGGCCGGCGTTCCGCTGTATCCAGGGCTGCTCGATGGATTTCCGGACGCGCTTCGGCCGTTTCTCGAGGAGCCGGCGTTCGCACTGGAGCACACGACGTTCGTCCTCTGGCGGCTCGCATCCGACGACGCGTGGCATCGCGGGAACATCCAGTTTCCGGAGAACAAGGATCCCGACGGGTCGGCCGGTCTCCTGGGCATCCTCGCAGGCGAGCCTGCGCTCTACGTGGACTTTGCGTCCGACTATTTCGAGGCCAACCCAGGCAGCTCCGACGTCGCACGCGTTTTGGCACTCGAGCCTCTCGACGACGCGCTGCTTCAACGCCTCGGCGCAACGCGCACCCTCGAGCAGCTCGCCGACGACCTCGCGGAGATCGGCTACCCGGGTTGAGCCGTGCCGGGGCGGTCGGCGCCTCACTCCGCCGAGGTCGTGATCGGCGCAGCACTGGGAAACGGATGCTTGCCGCCTCCGAAGAGCGCGATGCCGAAGGACGCGCCTGACAAGGTCGCTCGCCCCTCCAGCGGCGCAAGTACGGTGAGCTCCGGCATGAAGCCCCAGGAACATCGGGGTACCCAAAGTACTCAGCGCGGTGAACGCGATAGACCAGCTCCACGGCGCCCCAAGCCTGTGCGCGCCCCGCCGGCAGCACGCGGGGCACGCGTGTACCGGTTCGGGCTCCCGCACGCACTCCCGGCGCAGAAGATGGCGACGGCCGCTACTCGAAGCCAGGTCCGAACCACGGCTCCTTCAGCGTGTCGGTCCCGACGTCGGTGAGACACTGCCGGAGCTCGTCGCAGTTCGGTTTGTCGATGCATGCCCTGGCCTTCGTGCGCAGCGTCGGGTTCCACCGGTACACGGTCCGGAAGCATTCCTCCCGGCCGTAGCTCACGTCCGCTGGGCAGCGGCTGACGTACTGCGTGGCGCAGGTGCTGAGCGCGGCGTAGTCGGGCGCGGCCTTGAAGTCGTCGCGCGTGTAGACGACGAACCCGTAGGAGAAAGCGGCGAGCTTGCACTGCGGGTCGGGCGGCTGCGACGAGAGGAAGTTGAACACCTGCGAAGCGACCTGGCTATCCAGGCTCCCGCCCCCCGCCGCGTCCGTCTCCCGCATGCACCGGTCCGTGCATCCTGCAACGTTCAGGTTTCGCGGCGGCGCGGTCTCGTTGTCGAAGCAGGTCTTCGCCACCGTGCACGCCTTCTCGCATACGGCGCGATAGCTCTCGTTGCCGGAGCCGCCGTCGCCGGTGGAGGGCGACGAGGGCGTGCTCGAGCAGGCGAGCAAGGTAGCGCCCAGAGCCACGAACGATGCTGCGATCGACTTCATCTCTCCCCCGCGTCCAGGGTACGGAGGCAGATTTACCACGCGACTGCGCGGCCGTCGCCTCTGGCGGCACGGCGACCGGCTTCGGGACTACCTAGGGGCCGTGCGCGCGATGTATAACTCGAGGCCATGATTCGTGGTTTCTATGTCTGCACGACCGCGTTGGTCGTGGGGTGCACGCCTCCGGCCTCGCCCCCTGCGCCCGCGGCTGCGGCGGGTGCTGCGTCGACGTCGTCGCCCCCGGTACGGCAATCGACGACCGCCCAGCCAACGGCTCGGGAGACCGATGGGGGCGAGAGTCCGGCGTCAGCCAGCACGCTATCGGCGGCTACGATTCCGGACGCTGGCGCCGGCAGGCTGCCCATGGAAGTCCTCTCCCGCGTCGTTGGCACTCGCATCGAGCGGATTCGAGACTGCTACCAAACGATGCTTCACTGGACCCCCGAGCTCGAGGGACGGTTCACCGTCACGTTCGTCATCAACACCGATGGCACCATCAACGAGCCGGTGGTCGAGAACTCGAACTTCGCGGAGCCTCTCGTCGTGACCTGCGTGATTCAACAGTTCCGCGGCTTGGTCTTCCCACCTCCCGTCGGTGGACCAATGACCGTGAACGCACCGTTTCGCTTCAAGCTCCGTAAGCCCGAGCCTTAGTGATGCGGTAGAGGCGATATACGCGAGGCCTTGCTGTTGTCGCAAGAAAGCCCGCGTCGGATGTCGACGCGGGCCTTGGGGTGGTCGGAGTGGCTAGGGGTCACGCCTTGGGCGCGGGGCGGTTGCCTCGGCCCCCGGGCTTACCCTGGTGAGCGCGACCGCCGTGATCACCGTGGGCGGCCTTGCGGATCTCCTGCGCCTCTTCCTTGGTCACCTTGCCGTCGGCCTTCGCGGCATTGATTGCAGTCTGCACCTTGGCGACGCGAGCGTCGAACCGCGCGCGCATCTCCTTGGCCTTGTCGGCATCGACCTTCTTGGCGGCGATGCGCTCTTCCATCTTCGCGCGCATCTTGGTCACGCGGGCATCGTGACGAGCCTGGAAGTCGGCGGCGGGCACCGGGAACTGCACTGCATCTTTGCCATCTCCGGGACCACGGCCGTCGGCGCTGGCGAAGCCGGCGAAGGTGACGAGCGGGAGCGAGAAGAGCAGAGCGAAGAGCGAGCGTTTCATGGTGCGATACCTCTTGGGGGGTGGGTGATGAGACCTTCGTTTCGGTCTCATGAGGTTGGACGCTCGGCGCGGCACTTCGATGCCCTCCTTTGCATCTCTTTACGGAGCCTGTTCCGGTGCCGTAACAATGAACTTTTGTGCACGATTGCGGCAAGTTAGCTCAGGCGATGTCGGGTCGAAATTGGCATCGCACGCGCTTTCGCCGGGAACTCCCGGCCGTTGTGGCCGATGGGGCAGCCTATGACCCGCTTCCTCCTGATTGCGCTCGCGACCATGGCCTGCTCGAAGCACGAAGCTTCAGCCACCCCGCCGCTGCCGACGACTGACGCAGCCACGGCACCTCCCGCGCCTCACCTGGTGCTCGGTACGGTCGAGCAACTGAGCGGACGCGTGCCGGGGGACGACAGCACGCCGGGCGCGAGCACGACCGCAGCGTTCATGCACCAGGGCTTGGTTCTCCACGAGGATCACGTGCTGGTGGCGAATGGCTCCACGCTGGGCGTGGAGGATGCCGAAGCGCGCGCGCGCGACCTTGCGTTCCTCACGAGCGCCGACGGTGTTGCTTCGACCGGACGCGAGCTGGTGTGGCGTGATGGCAAGTCGGCGTTCTGGGTGCGCAGGGTCGGAGCGACGCGGCGCATCGGCTCACTGGCGTCCGACGCGCAGTTCGTCGCGTGCAACGGTTTGGCGTGGACCTGGAGCCCACTGAGCAAGCGGGCGACTCGAATCTCCCTCGCCGACGGCGCGAGCACGCGGCTCCCGGTGAACAACGTCGTGACCATGAGGTGCTTCGGGGACGACGCGTTCGTTGCCAAAGCCGACGGAAGCGTGGTTCGCGTCGACTCGAGCCTCGGTGTGCACGTGCTGCGGCCGGCTCACGGCGAAGTGCGAAGCGCCGCGCTGTTTGCGGATGCGAGCGGGCTCGTGGGATCGACGGGCAACGGCGCGTTCCAGTGCGTGGCCGACCGATGCACCCTGTTTGCTGCACCGATTCCGGCGACGGCCGAGCTCGGCGCGAGCGCCGATGCCGTGTGCTGGACCGAGTCCGATGGGGTCGCCTGCGTCGCGCGGGATGGTGCTGGAGAGGTCGTGCGGGCGGCTTCGCAAACCTCCGCGCAGCAGCCGGCGACGGGCATCGTGGTGCGCAAGGAGGATGTCACGTGGTCGTACCTGGGCTTCGAGGGTGGTGTGTTCCGTGCGCCGCTGCGTGTGGTGGCGCGATAGGCCGCGAGGGAGGACGCAAGGTCGTCTGAGCTTCACGCCCTCCCCCTTGCCCCTCCCGCAAGCGCGCAAGCGGGAGGGGAGCCCAGAGGCCTCACGACAGCCGCGCGAAAGGGGAGCGCAGGGGAGCGCGGAGGCAGACGGGCCTCCTGCGGCCTGTTTCAGCCCTGCGCTAGGGTCGCAAATGCGTCGAACAGGGCGCCGGGCATGGGGTGGTCGAGGCGCCAGGTGATGCCGATGGGGCGATCGCCTTGGTGGGATTGGTAGGTGACGGGGCCGAGGAAGGCGTAGGGCGCGTCGGGATTGGGGCGGACGAAGAGGTAGAAGGTCCAGCCGTTGGTGGGGCTGTCGATGTAGCGCTTGCCGGATTCGCGCGTGGTGGTGGCGATGGACTGGGTTTCCCAGTGGAAGAGCGTGGGGCTGATGGCGTAGTCGCGGTAGCGGGTGGTGGGCGAGAAGCTCTTGGCGGTCTTGTCGAGGGTCACGAAGAGGAGCTGGGCGGTTCGGTCTTTGAGCGTGAGCACGCCCGCTTGCAGGTTCATGCTCTTCTGGCCGGGCTTCACGTAGCCCACTGCCGCGAGGATCTCGCGCTGGCGGTAGTGGCGGTGCAGCACGAGGGGCCAGTCGGCGACGGGTAGGCGCTCTTCGGCCTGGGCCAGGCGGTCTTCGAGGACCTCGGCGAGGTCGGTTGCCTCGCGGACCACGACGTCGCGGCTCGTGAGATCGCGGGCGACGACGTCGGGCTCTCGCAGGATGCCGCGCTCGTTCATCTGGACGTCAAGCATCGAGAGCACGCGGCCGTACTGGGTGTCGGGCGCGTACTTCTGCGGCTCGCGGAGCACGTCGATGCGGCGCGCGTCGTCGGCGTGGACGAAGCGACCGAGGCGACGGGCCATCTCCAGCGTTTCGTCATCGACCTCGCCGAGTACGCCGGCGCGCTTGCGAATGGCGGTCCAGCCGCCCGCGTCGTACACGTCGGCGAGCTCGCGGCCGGAGTCGTCGAGGAATGCGCGGAGCGAGGGATCGCGACCGTCGCTGGTCATCTCGCGCAGCTCCTTGGCCAGGGCGGCGCCGTTGGCCACCGCGCGCTTCAGGGATTCGAGCACGCGTTCGCGGGCGACGGCGTCGAGCTGCAGCACGCAACCGCTGGGGAGGAACGGAAAGCCCTCTTCGGCCGCGCGTTTGAGCTTTGCCCGCGGAATACCGGTTACCGCGGAATACAGACCATCGAAGCGAAACTCGGCGCGGTGCTGACCGATGAAGTCGAGCACCAGGCACGAGGTCTTCTCCTTGTGGAGGCGAAGGCCGCGCCCGAGCTGCTGCACGAAGAGCGTGGCGCTGGTGGTGGGGCGCAGGAAGAGCAGCGTGTCCACGAACGGGAGGTCGACCCCCTCGTTGTAGAGATCGCAAGTGCAGAGCACGTTGACCTTGCGATCGCGCAAGCGTGCGGGCGCACCGGTGCGGTCGGCGTCGGAACTGTTGCCATCTACGACCTCGGCGGGTACGCCGCGCTTCGTGAGCTCCCGCGCCATGAACTCCGCGTGCTCCACCGAGACGCAGAAGGCGAGCGCGCGAATGCCGGTGACGTCGCGCACCCGGCGCGTGAGCTGGGCGACGATGAGGTCCACGCGCGCCTCGTTGCCGGTGTAGAGCTTCGAGAGATCGTCCCGCTGGTAGCCATTGCGGGACCACCGCACGTCGTCGAGGTCGGTGCCGACCGCGTCGGCCAAGCCGTAGTACTCGAAGGGGACGAGGAGCTGCTTCTCCATCGCGTGCCACAGCCGAAGCTCGGCGGCGATGCGGTTCTCGAAGTCAGGCAAGAGCGAGCGGCCATCGGCGCGCTCCGGGGTTGCGGTGAGACCCAGCAGAATCTCCGGCTGCAGCGCCTTGATGAGCGCCTGATACGAATCGGCGGGCGCGTGGTGACACTCGTCGAGCACCACGAAGCGAAAGTGCGCGCCATCGAAGCGCTCACCGACGCGATTCGCTGCACTCTGCACGGTCGCGAACACATGCTCCCAGGCGGCCGGCTCCTCACCGTCGGCCAGCATCTCGCCGAAGGCCTGATCGCGCAGCACCTGGCGAAAGGTGTTGCGCGCCTGGTCGAGAATCTCCCGCCGATGCGCCAGAAAGAGCAGCCGCGGCCGCAAGCCCGTGCGTTCGCAGGCCCGAAGATAGTCGAACGCGGCAATCACGGTCTTGCCGGTGCCCGTGGCGGCCACCACCAAATTCCGATGGCGCCCGTGCACCAGGCGCTCCGCCGCGAGACGGTCCAGGATCTCCAGCTGAAACGGGAACGGCGTCAGCGTGAACAGCGTCAGCACCGAAGGCGCCCCGGAGCTGGTCTCCGCCCGCAACGCCGCCACCAGCGCCGCCCGCGCCTCGGGCGAGTGCGGATCGTACTTCACGAACTCCGCGTCGTTCCACAGCCCCTCGAACGTGCCCTCGAACTTCTGAATGACCGCCGGCAAATCCCCCGCGGCCACCTTCACCATCCACTCCTGCCCGCTCCCCAGCGCCGTCGCCGTCAAGTTGGCCGACCCCACATACGCCGTATGAAGTTGGGTATCGCGCCCAAAGAGCCACGCCTTGGCATGCAGCCGCGTGCGCCGCACATCGTACGAGATGCGCACCTCCGCCTGCGGCAGCTTGGCCAACTCGTCCAGCGCGTGAACCTCGGTGGTCCCCGTGAACACCGTCGTGAGCACGCGAATGCGAGCGCCGCGGCGGGAAGCGGCTTCGAGGGCTTCCTTCACCGCACGAACGCCGCCCATGGTGATGAACGCGGAGAGGACGTCGACGCGGTCCGCCGAGGCAATCTCGCGGGAGAGCTCGTGGCCGAGCGACGGTTCAGTGCGCGCGCGGGTGAGCAGCGTGGACGTGGAGAGCGGCGTCGCGGGCCGGAGGGGCGGGACTGTCTGGAACAGCGCTTCGAGGAGCTGCGCCGGGGCGACTACGTTGGAGGCCTCCCAGGACGCGGTGGGTGCGGCTTCGGCCAGGGTCGCAAGAATGCGCTGCGCGAGGGCGATCTGCGCCGCTTCGTCGTCGGCTACGTTGAGCGCGCGCTCGATCTCGTGGGCAAGGTGGCGCGAGAGCCACGTAGGGAGGTCCGCTGCGTCGATGGCGCGCAGCTGACTGGTGCTCTTCGTGGACTCGAGGTCCGCGGAGAGTCCGTGCGTCAGCAGGTGCTCGTAGATTCCCTTGGGTAGTGCGGGCACGGGGTGATTAGGGTAGCGCGAGGCCGCGTGAAGAAGATCAAAATCGCAGGCAGGGTAGTAAGACAGCGTCGGGCTCCATGCGCCCTCCCGAACACGCTAACTCCGACGGATACCAGGCACGAGTTGCACCGCCAGAACGACGCCGCGTGCCGAACTGGACCTCAGCCCGGACAAGCCAGTCCATACTTCATCGGTCGCGAGCGTCTGCACCGTCGACACGGCGCGCGCGCACCGCAAAAGCACGCGCGCCATTTGCTCCACCGCCGTCAGCAGCCGGCCTCCGCGGAAGTGCGGCAGGAATATTGAGGTAAAGATTGTACGCAAAATCGTTTGTTGCGTCCGACGCCCTACTGGTCCACACCCAGGACTGCTCCCCGATCTCACTGAAGACCGGATCGATACGAGCCGGGAACGACTGACCATTCTTCTGAAACCCAGTC
>JABFRG010000097.1 GCA_013141295.1 Polyangiaceae bacterium | reverse complement strand
TGCTCCACCGCGTAGGCTTCGGCGCGCCACCCTGCGAGATAGTGCGGCGCGTAGGGAATGAGCTCCTGGGTGTTGAAGGTCGAGAACTGGCTCACCAGGTCTTCGGGCAAGCCCTTGCCGGCGCAGATGAGGACGTCGTCGAAAAAATCGCTGCGATTGCCCCAGGCCGACTCCCAGCGCGTGTGCTGCACCTCGCGGGTGCGCGTGACGTGCTGGCCGTTCTCGTAGGCGGTGTACGTTTCGGTGACGTAGTAGTGCCAGCCGCGCTCGGCGGTCCAGTTGGAGATGACCCACGAGTCGAAGGTCCAGAACGGCACGTACACGCCGCCCATCTCCTGGACCTTGGCGAGCTTGCGCAGATCGTTCGGGCGGAACCACAGGCCGGCCAGCCACTTGCCGAACATGTCGTTGGCGGTTTGCTTGTTGAGCTTGAAGGGAACCAAGCTCTCCGGGCGAATCGCCTGCTCGTTGGTGTGCGCCTGCAGCACCTGATGCGAGCCGCAGAAGGCGCAGGCGGTGGTGCGCTCGCCCTGGCCCACGTTGACGGTGGCGCCGCAGTCCTTGCAACCGATGGTGGTGACCGGCGTACCGAGCCCTCGCACGGCCATGGCCATGCCGTGCTCGATGGGGATCTCGCGAACCTCCGCCTGCGGGCCGTAGCCCGGGCCGTACGGACCCGCTCCGTACTGCGGTTGCTGCGGCCGCGTCTGCACCGCCTGCTGGTGCCCGCAGTACGGGCACTTCATGGCTTGCACGCCGGCGTCGTAGGCCAGCTTGGCTCCGCACTGGGAGCACGGGAACGATTGTGCGTCGCCGCCTGCGGGCTGGGTCATCGTAGGGATCCAGGGGTATCAGCCCTCTCCGGAAGGTTCAACGACGCGCCCGCGCGCGGCCGGAAAATGCGCGCCGCTTGCGGTCCTTGGCAAAGGTCGCTCTACTGAAGCATCGGCCGTATGGCGCAGCCTTCCACCGCGCAGTCCTCGAACGCGCTCACCGTGCTCTTCGAGCGCGACCCCCGCATCCTGTCGCGCCCGCGCTCGGCGCCGCTGGCTTCGCTGATCTTTCCCCTGGAGAGCGCGAGCCTCGATCTGCGCATCGATGGCGGCGCCACGTTTCGCGTGGATCGCTCCATGTTCGCGCTGGTGCCGGCTCGGGTCGACCATCGGCTGGTGGCGCTGAGCGCGGTGGCGCCGACCCTCACCTTGCTCATCGGACCGAAGGCCGAGGATCTGGTGGCCCGGGAGTACGCGGCCCACTTCGACCGCCGAGCCTTCCGGCGCATCCTCGGCGAGGGCCGCACCTTCGCGCGTACCCGCTGGTTCGACGAGCTCGCGCACCGCTACTTGTTCGAGCGTCACGACTGCGGCCTGCACGCGAGCCAGGCCAGCGCCTTCCTGGAGACGGAGATCACCAAGGAGCTCTACTTCCTCGGGCGCGAGGTGCTCGACCGGAGCACCCGTGCATCGGCCATCCACGAGGAGGCGCCGCTCATCGTGCGCGCGCGGGCCCACCTGGAGGCCCGGCTCTTCGACGCCTTCAGCATTCGCGATCTCGCCCAGCGCTGCCACTGCAGCGAGTCGACGCTTCTTCGCGCCTTTCAGCGGGAGCTCGACACCACGCCCATCACGTATCTGCGGCACCGGCGCCTGGACGAGGCCGTCTTGCTCCTCGAGTCGGGGCGCTACAACGTGAGCGAGGTGGCGTTGCGTGTGGGATACACGAACCTGCCGGCCTTCACGGTGGCCTTCCAGAAGCGCTTCGGCGTGCTGCCTTCGCGGCTGCGCTCGGCCACCCCTGCCCAGCGCGTGCCACCGCAGGGCACCCCCAGCGTTCGACGGCTGCGCAAAAGTCTTTGACGGCTGCGCGAAAGTGCGGGCTCCGAAGTGATCGCATAGTCGCCGCCATGGCACTCTCCCTCTCGTCGGTCTTTTCCTCCACCTCGCCGGAGCTGCCGCGGCGCGTTCTGGGAAGCACCGGCATCGACGTGTCGGCGCTGGGCCTCGGCGCGGCTCCGCTGGGCGATCCGGCCCTCACCGACGCCGCCGCCACCCGGCTGGTGCACGAGGCCCTGGCGCTGGGGGTGCGCGTGTTCGACACCGCGCCCAGCTACGGCAAGTCGGAAGAGCGACTGGGCTACGCACTCCGCGGTCGCCGCCACGGCGCGGTGGTGGTCACCAAGGGTGGCTACGGCGTCCCCGGCGCCGAAGATTGGACGCCCGCGGCCATCGAGGGCGGCATCGACCGCGCCCTGGCCACCCTGGGCACCGACTATCTCGACGTGTTCCTCCTCCATTCTTGCGGCCTCGATCTGCTCACCAGCGGCAAGCTGCTCGAGCCCTTGCAGCGGGCCAAGGCCGCGGGCAAGGTGCGCGCCATCGGCTACTCCGGCGACGGCGCGCCGCTGGCCTGGGTGGTTGCCAATGGCAACGTCGACGTCATCGAGTGCTCCGTGAGCTTCGTGGACCAGGAGGCCCTGTTCGCCTCCATTCCCGCCGCGCACGCGGCCGGCGTGGGCGTCATTGCCAAGCGCCCGCTCGCCAACGCCCCCTGGACGCACACCGATCGCCCGGCCCGCGAGGACATCGCCACCTACTGGGATCGGATGCAAACCTTCTTCCCCGGTGGCGCGCGCGACTTGGCCCTCGACGAGCTCGCGGTGCGCTTCGCCGCCTTCGCCGACGGCGTCGACTGCGCAGTCCTCGGCACCCGGCAGCCGCACCACCTCGAGCGCGCCCTTCGCTGCCTCGCCCGCGGCCCGCTCCCCACCATGCTCCTCACCTCGCTGCGCGCGCACTACGAGCAGCAGGCCTGGCCCGCCATCATTTGACGGCGAATTCGGGCGATACCGTCGCGATCTCGTCGTCAGCCCTCGTCACCGGACAGGAAGTCCGCCTCCTCGGTCTTCCCCTAGAGCGCGCTCGGTCTCACCCAAATTCGCTCGTCGAATGTGCGCTATCTCGTGACCGCTCGTCTCGGCGGCGGCACGAGCGTCAGGTGCGGACCCGGAGCACTTCCTGTAGCCGCTCCAGGAGCGCTTCCGCGGTCTCGAAGTGCGCGAGGCTCGGGTGCGCTGCGCGAAATGAAGGCCAGCTGTCGTCGGCGAGGCGTAGCGAACGAAGCGTGTTGGGCCAGGAGCCGTCGCTCTCGGCGCCGACGGCATCGAGCAAGTGTGCCGGCACTTCCGTGTCTTCCGCGAGGAGCACCGCGTCGTACAGATCCTTCGCCTGCGGCCAGATGTCGGTGAGGAGCCACAGGAGCTTCCAGGCCAACGACTCGGCGCGGGAGGCGAAGTGGAGCCCGTGGCTCGGATCGTCGCCCGAGCGCTCGAAGGTGGTCGCGTCGTGGAGCGGCGCGCGGAACACGAGATCGATCTGCACCGCATCCAGGGCGGCGTGTGCGCCGGAGCGCGGCAAGAACGGTATGGAGAGGCGCCGGCCTTCGGCGCGCTCGTAGGTCCAGATGCCGTCGAGGGACACGTCGGCGTCGAGCGGACGAAAGCCACCGCGTACGAGGCCTTCACAGGCTGCCGCTCGCAGATCGTCGATGAGCGCGACGGCGCCGGGCGCGTCCGGAGCGAGGCTCGCATCGCGCACCACGAGATCGATGTCGTGCGGCGGCCGGGCTCGCTCCCCGAACCAGCGCGCGAGGGTGACGCTGCCGCGAACCACGACGTCGGCGCGCGACCGTGCGTGGGCCATGCCCCGGAGCGTCGCGTCGAGGGCTGCCCCCTTCGCGGCCGTCTCGCGCACCTGAACGTAGGCGTGCGGGTAGTGCTTCAGCGCCGGATCGAACTCGTTCCGGTGCGCGTCGCTTTCGAAGTACGCCTTGGGGAAGCCGGCCTTCGGCGTCGGTCGCGTGAGCTTGCTCATGGGGCCTCCGCATGGTGGTCGAGCACGATGCGCTCCCGTTCCACTTTGGTGATCTCGAACGACGCGTTCGCGAGCGCACGAACCAGCGCCTCCAGCGCCGCGGCCTCGCGCGCCCCTTCGTCGGCGCCGAAGCGCGCTGTCAGGTATCGCTCTTCGTGGTCCGTCTCCTGCTTCCGTGGTCGCCGCGAGAGATGCGCTTCGTGGCGCGTCGCAATCGACGCCAGCGCGGCGAGCGACGGGGGCGAGAAGCGTACTCGCACGTGGTGCTCGAGGTAGAGCGCTGGAACTGTCGTGTCGACCGGCGCTTCGACCTTGCTGCGGAGCACCGTGATACCCCGCTCGCACGCCCCGCGCGCCAGGCGTTCGGCGGCCGCGCGTGCCGCGTCCACGCCCTCGGGTACCCGCAACGTCATCATCTCCTCGACGTGACGCGCGCCATCCTCGTCGAGCTCCAGCTCGAGACGCCGCGCGCCGACGCTCGCAGCGAACGCTTCCAGCGCCCCCGAAGCACCGACCACGGTGAGGTGCAGCTCCCACGACATACCGCCATGGTAGCGCGACTTACCCGAAGCGGTTCGCGAAGCGCAACGACTCCGGGTACGGCGGTCGCTCGTCGGGCTTGCCGGCGCGCACTTTCTCCTGCGTCTCGAGCCAGTACGCAGCCGCCGCGAGGTTGCCGTGGAGCTCGAGGAATATGCGCCGCGGGTCGCCGGGGGGCAGCAGGAATTGGGGAAACTGCTCGGGGAACACGTCGTTCGGCTCCACCGAGTACCAGGGCTCGCCCGCCATCTCGTCGTCGTCGTGCCGGGCCTTGGGCATGGTGCGAAAGCGGCAGTCGGTGAGGTAGGCGATCTCGTCGTAGTCGTAGAAGAGCACCCGACCGAAGCGCGTGACGCCGAAGTTCTTCAGCATCAGGTCGCCCGGGAAGATGTTGGCGGCGGCCAGGTCCTTGATGGCGTCGCCATACTCCCCGAGGGCGCTGCGCATGCGCGCTTCGTCGGCGTCGGCCAGGTACATGTCGAGGGGAATCAGGCGCCGCTCGATGTAGAGATGCCGAACCAGCACCCGGGTCTCGCCCACCTCGATGCAGTTGGGCGCGAGCTTGGCGAAGTCCTCCAGCAGCTCCGGCGCGAAGCGCGCCCGCGGGAACTCCACGTTCACGAACTCCAGCGAGTCGGCCATGCGCCCGGCGCGGTCGTGGTGCTTCACCAGCCGGTAGCGCTCTTCCACGATGGCCCGGTCGGCGTCCTTCGGCGGCTGGAACCAGTCGCGAATGACCTTGAACACGTAGGGGAAGCTGGGGAGCGAGAAGACGATCATCACCATGCCGCGGGTCCCCGGCGCGGCCACGAAGCGATCGCTCGAGTGCGAGAGGTGCCACACGAAGTCGCGGAAGAGCAGCGTCTTGCCCTGCTTTTGCAGGCCCACCAGCGTGTAGAGCTCGGAGCGCGAGCGGCTGGGGACCACCGACTCGAGAAAGCCCACGTACGCCGAGGGCACTTCCATGTCGACCATGAAATAGTCGCGCGCCAGGCTGAAGAGCCGGCCCACCGCCTTGGTGTCGAGGAGGATGGTGTCGACGTACAGCTCGCCTCGGGGCGTCCTGCGCAGCGGCACCACGAACGGCACCACCGCGCTTCCACGGATGGCGCGCCCCACCATGTACGCGGCGCGACCGCGGTAGAAGAGCGACGAGAGCACCTGGAGCTGGAAGTTCTCGTCGAGCTCCCAGCCATGGGGAAAGTGCTCGGCGATGACCCGCATGAGGTAGCCGGTGTCGCGCTCGAGGTCCTGGAACCGGCAGTCTGCGGTCTCGAGGTCTGCGTCGACGAGCATGCGCCGCAACGTTCCCTCGAGATCGACGCTCTTGGGGTAGTAGCAACGGTACGAAGGTCGCTCGCCGTCGATGTGCTCGGTGGAGATGGCCGGGCGCGAGAAGATGCAGTCGTTCTGGTGATAGGTGCGGTGGAGGAGCCGCGTGGCCACCGAGTTGTAGAACGTCTCGGCGCACTCCGGTTGCTTGTGCTCGTAGAGCAGCCCGATGTACGCCACCTTCACCTTGCGCAAGAGCACGTCGAGCGCGGGGGGCGATTCGCTCGCCGCAAGCTGGGCTTCGAGCGCCGCTACCGTCTCGCGCACGCGCGCGTCGTACATGTCGATGCGGGTCCGCACCGCTTCGCGGGCGCCGGCCCAGTCGGAGTCGAGAAACCGCTGCCGCGCTCCCTGCGATAGCTCGCGAAAGAGGCGGTAGTGGCGATCGAAGCCCTGGAGCAGCGTGCGCGCAATCTCGTCCACCACGCGAGCGTACTACAGCGCCGAAGGCCTTGGACCCTGGCCGTCGAGCACCAATGGATCGTGCGGAGACACCGCCATCTGCCGCTCCGCCGGCGTGGGGATGGGGCGCTCGCTCACTTCGACGTGGAGGTGATCGGTGTGGGTGGCGGGGCCGTGGTAGGGAACGTCGCTGCTCCCGTCGGCGCGCCACTGCGAGCGATCCCAGATGATGAGCTGGATGTGCAGCTGCTCCGCGTGCGCCACGAGCCAGTCGGCCATCTTGTCGCCGCGGGCCTTCGCCGTCTCGGCGTCGCCTCCGGGAAACAGGTCGAGCGCGCGCCCGGCGCCGTGCAGGGAAATCTGCCCGTGCTTGGCTCCGTGTCGACAGACGAAGCCTTCGACGCCGATGAGCTGATCGGGGAACTCCGTGAGCACCGTGTCGCGCACGGTGACCGCGCTGGGCCGGAGCCCCCATGCGCTACACGCGTTGGATTCCGGGAACTGGTAGGGCACGCGGATGTTCGACACCACCTGCCCCATGGTCTCGGGAATGCGCCAGCGCGTACCGGTGGCCACGCGCGTGCTCTCCGGCGTGGGCTCTTCGTCGAGCACGAGATCGGGCAGGGACCGCCGCGCCGGGTCGACCTCGCGGGTCGGTGAGCCCATGAAGTCGTGGTGCTCCGGCCGGAGCTTCGCGATGGAATAGAGCGAAGCCGAGAACACCACTGCTATCGCGACCACAGTTCTCTCCACCGGACCGATCACACCCCGAGAATAGCACGTCCCATGCCCCCTGCTCGACCCCAGAAACCCCGGTGCTTCTGGGCCCCTCGGACCCAACCTTGGATCCACGGATTCCATGCGGATCCATACGAACGATCCAGGGGAAATGTAGGCTAAAGTGGCAGCCCTTCCGGGGTCTCGTCGTCGAGGGTCTGGCGGATCTTGCGGCGAAGCGCCTCCGCCGTGAACGGCTTGCCGATGAAGGCCACCGGTCGGCCCCGAAGGTCGATGCCGTCGAAGGCCTCGCTGGTGAAGCCGGACATGTAGAGCACGCGGGTGGTGGGACGCAGGGCCAAGAGGCGCTCGGCCAGCTCGGTGCCGGGGTTGCGCATCTCGCTGCTGGCGCTGGCGAGATCGTCGACCTTGGCCTGGAGCTCGTGGTTGAGCGTCTGCAGCTCCTCGTTCATCGACTGCATCTCTTCCTTCGAGGTCATCAGCTCTTCGTTGGTCGACTGCAGCTCCTCGTTGACCGACCGCGGTACCGTGTTCACGATTTGTGCAGAGTGCACGCAGTTGGCCGAGCGCCGGTTCCGGCTCAGCTGGCGCTCCCTGGGCGCGGCCGCGGGTGCGTGCTGCAGCCCTCACATTTCCCGCAAAAAGAGGCGGTTCGATGCATTGAACCGGGGGACGCCGTTACGTAGCATCGGGCCATGATCGGTCGGGCTGGCTTGCTGGGTGCGGTACTGTTGGGGACGCTGCTGGCGGCTGCGGTGGCCACCGCCAAGCCAGCGCCGAAGAAGCCTCACGGCAAACCGCCCAAGGGAACACCCACCGCGACCCCCACGGC
>JABFRG010000152.1 GCA_013141295.1 Polyangiaceae bacterium | reverse complement strand
GGAAGAGGGGGCGGGCGTGGTCTCGGCCGGGGGCGTTCCACCGCCACAGGCGATGGCGAGCAGGGGCAGAACGGCGGCGGGCAGGAGGCGTCGAATCATGGGTGCGCTTTCTAGTGCGCCCTGGCGACGCTGGGGAGACCTCCCCGCAAGAAAACCGATGTGCCGCGATAAGCTGAGCAAAAACAGTCGCTTGAAGGAATCGCCCGGGGCCCCTTGACGGGAGGCCGGTGGAACGGAATTATTTCGTGCGCTAAATATCTCTCTACGCAACAGGAGCACGTTCTCATGAGTCAACTCCGCTTCGACGGTCGCGTCGCCCTCGTCACCGGCGCCGGCAATGGCCTCGGCCGATCCCACGCTCTCCTCCTCGCCTCCCGCGGGTGCAAGGTGGTGGTCAACGATCTCGGCGGCGGTCACACCGGCGGTGGCAAGTCGAGCGCGGCGGCCGACGCGGTGGTGGCGGAGATCAAAGCGGCCGGCGGCGAAGCCGTGGCCAACTACGACTCGGTGGAAGACGGCGACAAGATCGTCAAGACCGCCCTGGATGCGTTCGGGCACCTCGACATCGTCATCAACAACGCCGGCATCCTCCGCGATACGTCGTTCCAGAAGATGACCCAGGAAGACTGGGACCTCATCTATCGCGTGCACGTGCTCGGCGCCTACCGCGTCACCAAGGCCGCCTGGGACCACATGCGCGAGCGCGGCTTCGGTCGCATCATCCTCACCGCCTCGGCCGCCGGCATCTACGGCAACTTCGGCCAGACCAACTACGCCATGGCCAAGCTGGGCCTGGTGGGCTTCGGCAGCACCCTCGCCATCGAGGGCGGCAAGAAGAACGTGCACACCAACGTCATCGCGCCCATCGCCGGCTCGCGCATGACCGAAACGGTGCTCCCCAAGGACCTCATCGACGCGCTGAAGCCCGAGTACGTTTCGCCGCTGGTGGCCTATCTGTGCCACGAGACCTGCACCGAGAACGGCGGTCTCTTCGAGGTGGGCGGCGGCTTCTACGGCAAGCTCCGCTGGGAGCGCACCAGCGGCAAGGTGTTCAAGCTGGGTCGCGCCATCTCGCCGGAAAACGTGCAGTCTGCATGGGGCGATATCACCGATTTCAAGAAGACTACGCACCCCAAGGACATCACCTCGTCGATGGAGCCCATTCTCGGCAACCTCGGCACCAAGGCGCTGGGCGGAAACGAATTCATCGATCTCGATCAGGCCATGGGCTACGAGTTCCCTTCCGCCACTACCACCTACGACGAGCGCGATACGGCGCTGTATGCGCTGGGAGTCGGCGCGGCGCAGAACCCGCTGGACGAGAAAGAGCTCCAGTACGTGTACGAGATGAATGGCGCGGGCTTCAACGTGCTGCCCACCTTCGGCGTGGTGCCGGCCCTCGGGTTCATCTTCGACCTCTACAAGCAGGGCAAGCAGGCGCCCGGCATGAACTACGGATTCGAGCGCGTGCTCCACGGTGAGCAGTACACCGAGCTGCGCCGGCCGCTCCCGCCCCACGCCAAGCTCACCCACAAGGCGAAGATCAAAGACATCTTCGACAAGGGCAAGAACGCCCTGGTGGTCACCGAGATTCGCAGCTTCGACGAGACCGGCGAGGAGCTGGTGTACAACGAGCTCACCACCTTCGTGCGCGGTGCCGGCGGTTGGGGTGGCGATCGTGGACCGCAAGGTGAAGTGAACACCCCGCCCGATCGCGCGCCGGACCAGACCATCACCGAGAAGATCAGCGAGAACCAGGCGCTGCTCTATCGCCTCTCGGGCGACATCAACCCGCTCCACGCCGACCCGGCCTTCGCCAAGAACTTCGGCTTCGAAAAGCCCATTCTGCACGGCCTCTGCACGTTCGGCTACGCGGCGCGCCACGTGATTCGCGCGTTCTCGAACAACGATGCGCGGCTCTTCAAGAGCATCAAGGCGCGCTTCTCGGAGAGCGTGTTCCCGGGCGAGACGATCGTCACCGAGATGTGGAAAGAGAGCGCCACCCGCATCGTGTTCCGCTGCAAGGTGAAGGAGCGCGACAAGGTGGTCCTCGCCTCGGCCGCCATCGAGCTCTACACCGAGATCCCGAAGCCCAAGGCCAAGCCGGCAACGACGCCAACGCCGACGACCGCGGTGGCAGCGCCGGCGGGGCTCTCGCTGCCCACCGAGGGCGGCATGAATTCGAACGATCTCTTCTGGGGCATTCGCCACCACGTGGAGACCAATCCCGATCTGGTGGGGCAGATCGGCACCGTATTCCAGTTCAAGCTCACCGGCCCCGAGTCGGTGTGGACGCTGGACCTCAAGAACGGGAAGGGCAGCGTGACCGAGGGCGAAGCGGCGAAACCGGATTGCACCCTCGAGCTCTCGCAGGCCGACTTCCTCGGTATGGCCACCGGCAAGCTCAACCCGCAGAAGCTCTACTTCGGCGGCCAGCTCAAGATCGGCGGCAACCTCATGGCCTCGCAGAAGCTCACCTTCCTGCAAAAGATCGACGCAGCGAAGACCCGTGACGCCATGAAAGCTGCAGGATACACGCCTGGCGCCGGCGGCGCGGTTCCGGCCGGGGCCAGCGCGACGGCAGGTCCCGCGGCCTCCAGCGGATCGCCCAGCGGCGATGTGTTCGTGGCCATTCGCGACTACATCGAGAAGAACCCGGACCTGGTCGGTCAGGTAGCCACCGTGTACCAGTGGAAGCTCACCGGCCCCGATAGCGCGTGGATCATGGACCTCAAGAACGGCAAGGGGAGCGTGGAGCCGGGCAATCACGACAAGCCCGACTGCACCCTCGAGCTCGCCGACTCCGACTTCATGGCCATGACCTCCGGCGCCGCCGATCCGCAGAAGCTCTTCTTCGAGAAGAAGCTGAAGATCAGCGGCAACCTCATGGCTTCGCAGAAGCTCACCTTCCTCAAGAAGATGGACCCCGAGCAAGCCAAGGCGGCCATCGCCAAGGCCAAGGCTTCCGGGGGAGCTCCCGCGGCTGGCGGCGGGGCCGCAGCGGCGCCCAAGAAAGACGCGGTGGCCCCGCGGTTCTTCGGTGCGCTCGCCGAGCGCTTGAAGAAGACGCCGGCGCTCAAGGACGAAGTGAAGGCGATCATCCAGTTCGTCGTCACCGCGCCCGACGCGGCGTGGACCTGCGACTTCGTCGCCGGCGCCATCACCGAAGGGAAAGTCGACAACGCGACCGCGGTGGTGCGCATCGCAGATAGCGACCTCACCGAGATTGCCCAGGACGGCAACCTGGCGAGCCTCTTCCAGCACGGCAAATTCAAGGTCGATGGCGATGTTCGCGTCGCCCACAAGCTCGGTTTCGTCAAGGGTCTGGTCTGAACAAGGAGTCTTCCGTCATGAGCAAACGAGTGAATGTCATCGGCGTCGGAATGACCAAGTTCCAGAAGCCCGGAGCGAGCGACGACTACAACGTGATGGCGGCCAACGCCGCCAAGGTGGCCATCGAGGACGCGAAGGTTAAGTTCGCGGACATCGAGTCGGCCTACGTGGGCTACGTGTTCGGCGACAGCACCTGCGGTCAGCGCGCGGTGTACGACGTGGGCCTAACCGGCATTCCGGTGTTCAACGTCAACAACAACTGCTCCACCGGCTCCACCGCGCTCATGCTCGCCGCGCAGGCCATTCAAGGTGGCATCGCCGAGTGCGTGCTCGCGCTCGGCTTCGAGAAGATGGAAAAGGGCGCCCTTGGCTCCAAGTACACCGATCGCACCAACCCCCTGGAAAAACACGTCGACGTGATGGTGCGGGCCCAGGGCGTCAACTCCGCGCCCTTCGCCGCGCAGATGTTCGGCGGCGCCGGCCGTGAGTATCGCTGGAAGTACGGCACCAAGAAGGAGACCTTCGCCAAGATCAGCGAGAAGGCCCGCAAGCACGCCGCCAACAACCCCTACGCGCTCTTCAATACGCCGCTGAGCGTGGAAGAGATCCTCGCCTCCGAGGAGGTCTTCGATCCGCTCACCCGCTTCCAGTGCTGCCCGCCCACCTGCGGCGCTGCCGCGGCGATTCTCTGCTCCGACGAGTTCGCCAAGAAGCTCGGCATCACCAAGCCCATCTACATCGCGGGCCAGGTCATGACCACCGACTTCCCGTCGTCCTTCGAAGACAGCATGATGAAGATGGTCGGCTACGACATGACCAAGAACGCCGCCAAGAAGCTCTACGAGCAGACCGGCATCGGCGCCGAGGACGTGGACGTGGTGGAGCTCCACGACTGCTTCACCGCCAACGAGCTGCTCACCTACGAGGCGCTCGGCCTCTGCCCCGAAGGCCAGGCCGAGAAGTTCATCTGGGACGGCGACAACACCTACGGCGGCAAATTCGTAACCAACCCCTCGGGCGGTCTTCTCTCCAAGGGTCACCCGCTCGGCGCCACCGGCCTCGCCCAGTGCACCGAGCTCGTCTGGCAGCTCCGCGGTACCGGAGGCAAGCGGCAGGTGAAGGACGCCAAGGTCGCCCTCCAGCACAACCTGGGCCTCGGCGGCGCCTGCGTGCTCACCATGTACCGGACCTGAACGCGCAAGCCGTTGGTCGAGGGGAGGTCCACGCGGGCCTCCCCTTTTTCTTTCCATGCGCGCCGCCACGGCTCAGCCGTGGCGCGATGAATCACCGTCGGGAAACAGGAGACATGTCACCGAATTCTTCGCTGTCTGCAGCGACGACGCTTGTGGTGCTAGCGCGCGACAAATACGGTCGAACACAATGAAGAACTCTCTCTCTACGTTCGTATTCGCAGTGGTCGCCCTCTCCGCAGTCGCGTGCTCCAAGCCGAAGCTGGATGACGCCAAGCTCGACGAGGCCCTTCGCAGTGGGCTCAAGGGCGCGAAGATCGAGGTCAAGACGCTGACCTGCCCCAAGGGCGTGGAACAGCGCACCGGAAACGACTTCGACTGTCAGGGCGAGACGACCGAGGGCACCAAGTTCGTGGTGAAGGTCAGCCAGCCGGACGACAGCGGCAACGTGAAGTGGAAGTCGGAAGCAGCGCCGGAAGCTCCGAAGCCCTGAGCCACGAGCTCGCCGGCGGCGATCAGGGCCGGCGACCCTCGAGCGAAGCTCGGAGCCCTGGGAGATGCCGACGGCTCACCCGTGCGCGCTGCCCGTCTCCGAGCTCGACCTCGACCGTGCCTCTCGTCTCGCGCAGGGCGACGATGGCGGAGAGTCGCACCAGGTCCGAACGATGGATGCGGACGAATCCGAGCGCGACCAGCGAGCGTTCGAGCGCGGTGAGGGAGACGTCGACCACGTGCTCCTCTCCTTCGAGCCGGAAGTTCGTGTATTTTGCAGACGCCCAGAAGCGCACGATGTCCGCTGCCTCGAAGTAGCGGGTCTCGCCGCGGTGGCGGGTGGCGATGCGGGTTGCGGGGGTAGACATCTTGGTGGCTTGGATAAACGCCGACCGTGATGTCTACGCCCGTTAAACAAAGTGAAAGCTCGCGGCCCCTCCATCGTGCGCCAGCGAGCGCTACTGGAGAATCGCGTCTCCGCCGTACGACCAGGCTTCGGACTCGGCGCGCACGCGCCAGCCGTTCGCGGCAACGCGGTCGATGCGGTGCTGGTGTGATACCGACACGGTCGTGCTTCCGCGGGGCGTGAACTGCCGGAGCGCGGCGCTGGGAATGCTACCGGAGCCGGACGCCGCTCGCGCGAAGCAGGTGATTCCCTCGTAGAGGTTTCCGCCCGGAAGGCCGTTCTTGAAGTCGGAGCTCTCGATGACCATCGAGACCATGCCCAGGCGCGTTCGAGCGGGCGACGTCCAGGTGAAATGAATGCCGGTGGCAGCGTGCAGCACCGTCGAGCCATCGTCCAGGATGGAAGGGCTCGTGACGGTGATCGCGCGCGCGACCGGCAGTCGCACCGGCAGCGGGGTGCCGGCCAACCCGAATCGAAGTCGCATGACATCGTTTGTCGGACGGTCGACCTCGGTTATCTGAAAGCCTTTGGGGCCCGTCACCATCGAGACGGTCTTTGCGTCGTACTGGGCCACCAGCGACATCGGCGGACCCGGCACGTTTCCGGCGAGACCCCCGGGATTCACCGTCTTGACGCAGTTGGTACCTGCAATCCGATGCGAAGGCAGCGGCCGCGACGGCTTCCATGCGTTGAGGCTCGCCTCGATGGTGTCGAGCCCCTCGTCGTACGCGGCGAACACCACCTGACGAGGCGTTCCCGGGGCTAGGTAGTTGGCGATGGTGCCCTCGACGGAATCGGAGGTGAGGTCTGCTTCTACGCTATCGACCGGCTCCTGGTCCTGCGTCGGCGAGCCCGATGCGTCGGAGCAGGCCGCGCTGGCCAAGAGCAGCATCGCGGAGAGAAGTCGTAACGGAGTACGGTGAGCGGAGTGGTGGTCTTGCATACGCGACCAGGTAACAACCGCGTCCGATGCACACGAACGGTTTCCGACGAGCGGTTCGGGTATCCGACGAACGGCGCGCCGGTGCCCCCAATACGCGCAACGCGCTCGCGCTATTCGCTGGCGTCCAGGGTGGCGATGGCGCCTTCCACGGTGCTGGTGCTCTTGTCGAAGGGCTCTTTGTCGCCGGCGGCCTCCACCACGAATACCTTGTTCGCGGTGGCGAAGACCGTGATCCAGTAGCGGTGCTCGCGGCCGTCCTTGGTGGTCGTGTAGCGAAGCTGGGTTCCCTTGAGGCCGCGCGAGGTCTTCACGTCGCGGGTTCCGTCGGCGACGTAGCCCTTGTCGCGGAGCTTGGCGTCGAGCGTCTCGGCCCAGAACTCGGTGTTGCCCTTGATGTCGTTGGGCTCGGTGCGGGTGGCGAGGACGACGCCTTTTGCGCTGGTGGCGCGATAGCTGTACTTTCCACCTTCTTCGAGGGTGGCGAAGCCAGAGGGGGTGGAGAGGCGGGCCCCGTGGGTGCAGGCGGCGCCTCCGAGGGCGAGAGCGAGCGCGACGGCTACCTTGGCGAAGTGGGTGTTCATGGTGCTTACTTTCGAAGAGACATCAGGGGGTCGATTCCGAGCTCGCTCACCCAAGGAATGGGCAGATCGACGCTGGCGCGGCGTGCGGGCGGAGGCGGCGTGGGCGTGGGCGTCGCGACGATGGGGGCGGCGACCTTGGGCTTGGCGCTCATGGCCACCGAGATGAGCGACATGGTGGCGCGCGTGCGAAGGAACTCCAGGCGACCCTCGATGCGGTCGATCTCCTTGCCCACCCGCTCGAGCTCGTGCTCGACCGTGAGCATGTCGGCGATGCCGGTGGCCTTGCCCAGGAACTCCTGCAGCCGGGTGCGCGTGGCGCGCAGATTGCCTAGCTGCACCTCGAGGTCGTGGAACTCTTCCGAGACGTCGTCGGCGGTCACCGAGCGCCCGACCACGCCGCCGAGCGCTTCGATCTTGGTCATCGCCTCGCGAAAGCCGGCCGAGGGCACCTTGATCTGCACGCTCTGATCCTTGCGACCGGCCAGATGTCCACCCAGGCTCTCGGCCACGTCGATGACCTTGTCGATGGTCTTCGGGATCGCGTCCTCGTCGGCCATCATGCGGAGATCACCCTGGTAGATGATGACCGGCGCGCGCGTTGCCGGGCCGCCGTTCTTCGCGCTGCGGGCGCCATCGGGCGCCGGTGCCGGTGTCGGCACTCCCATGACCGCCTTGGTAGCGGGTGTCGCTGCCGGTGCGCGAGGTGCGTTGGAGACCGGCGCCTCGGCACCCATGGCCGGAGCCGCAGCGGGTGCCGCGCCCGGCGCGGTGG
>JABFRG010001163.1 GCA_013141295.1 Polyangiaceae bacterium | reverse complement strand
CCCGAGAAAAATTGCGCGGAATGGGGCCCCGGCGGAGGCTCGCGGGACCTCGACTGCAAAAGGAGGACGTGTAGAGTGCGGCCCGTGCCCACCCAAGATTTGTCCTCCCTCATCGGCAACACGCCGATGGTTCAGCTCACCCAGTTCGACACAGGCCCTTGCGAGCTTTACCTGAAGCTCGAGCTGCAGAACCCCGGCGGCTCCATCAAGGACCGCATCGGTCTCTCGATGATCGAAGCGGCGGAGAAGGAGGGCAAGCTCGGCGGCGACAAGCGGCACCTCATCGAGGCCACCGCCGGCAACACCGGCCTCAGCCTGGCGCTGGTGGCCGCACAGCGGGGTTACAAGCTCACGCTGGTGATCCCCGACAAGATGAGCCAGGAGAAGATCTTCCATCTTCGGGCGCTGGGCGTGGAGCTGGTGATCACCCGCTCGGACGTGGGCAAGGGGCACCCGGAGTACTACCAGGACGTGGCGCGACGCATCGCCGACCAGACTGGCGCTTTCCTGGTCAACCAGTTCGAGAACCCGGCGAACCCGCTGGCCCACGAGACCTCCACCGGCCCGGAGATCTTCGCGCAGATGAACGGCGACGTGGATGCGGTGGTGTGCGGCGTGGGCTCCGGCGGCACCCTGACCGGCCTCTCTCGCTACTTCGCCAAGGTGAAGCCCGACCTCGAGATGGTCCTGGCCGACCCCAAGGGCTCCATCCTGGTGGACTACGTCGCCACTGGCAAGCTCGGCGAGGCCGGCTCGTGGGTGGTGGAGGGCATCGGCGAGGACTTCGTTCCCGCGGTGTGCGATCTCTCTCGCGTGAAGCGGGCGTACACGATTCCCGACAAAGAGAGCCTGGAGACGGCTCGCGCGCTGCTGCGAAAGACCGGCATCCTGGCCGGCTCGTCGTCGGGCACGCTGCTGGCGGCGGCGCTGCGCTACTGCAAGGACCAGACGGCGAAGAAGAAGGTCGTCACCTTCGCCTGCGACAGCGGCAACAAGTACCTCTCGAAGATGTTCAACGACTACTGGATGCTCGACCAGGGCTTCACGGAGCGCACCGCGTACGGCGACCTGCGCGACATCATCTCGCGCAAGCACGTGGACCACGCGGTCGTCACCGTGTCGCCCAAGGACTCGCTGCTGGTGGCCTACGGGCGCATGAAGCTCTACGACGTGAGCCAGATTCCGGTGATGGACCAGGGAAAGATCGTGGGCCTGGTGGACGAGTCGGACCTGCTCTTGGCGGCCATGCACGATCCTTCGACCTTCAAGAAGCCGGTGGCGGATGTGATGTCGAAGCAGCTCACCACCGTCCCCTCCACGACGCCCATCGCCGATCTGATCCCCATCTACGCCCGCGGCTGGGTGCCCATCGTGGTGGACAACGGCGACTTCGTGGGCCTTGCCACCAAGATCGACGTGCTCAACTATCTGCGCCGACGGATGTCGTGATTCACAGCTACGGAACGTTCGCGCCCGCGGACTTCATGGTGTTGGTGCACGGGGGTGCCGGCGCCGTGCATCAGGACGCACTGGCGCGGCACATGGACGGCTGCATGCAAGCTGCACGCATTGCCGGCGAGCTCCTGGCCGCGGGCGGCAGCGCCGAGGATGCCGCGGTGCGGGCGGTGACGACCCTGGAGGACGATCCGGTGTTCAACGCCGGCACCGGCGCCTGTCTGGACGAGGACGGCACGCTTTCGCTCGACGCCGCCATCATGGAGGGCGGGGCCCTGCGCGGCGGCGGCGTGTGCGCGCTCCCGCCGTTCAAGAACCCCGTGGCCATTGCCCGGGCGGCGATGGACGACGGCGAGCACGTGCTCTACGCCGCCGAAGGAGCAGCCCGCTTCGCCATGGCGCGGGGATTCACACCGGCGTCGGAAGAGGACATGATCACCGCCGTGGCACGCGAGCGCTTCGCCGCCGTACGCGATCGCGGAGAACTCTCCGGCTGGGCCGGTGGCACCGTGGGCGCGGTGGTGGTGGTGCGCGGCCACGTGGTCGCCGCCACCAGCACCGGCGGCAAGATCAACAAGCGCAAGGGCCGCGTGGGCGACTCGCCGATCCTCGGCGCCGGTACCTACGCCGACGACGCCGCTGGCGCGTGCTCCGCCACCGGCGACGGCGAGCGATTCATGCGCATGTGCATCGCCAAGAGCGTCATCGACCAGCTCACCGCAGGCGCAACCCCGGAGTCCGCGGCCCGCGATGCCCTCGCGACCATGGTGGCGCGGGTGGGCGGCGACGGCGGCCTCATCGTGGTCGATCGCACCGGCCGCATGGGCCTGGCGCGCAACACGAGCACCATGACCTGGGGCGCGATGGCCGAGGGCTGGAGCGAGCCCCGCGGCGGTAGCTGACCTACTCGCCGGAGTGCGTGGCGAGCCGGGCCTCCAGCTCGCGCAGCTTCGCGCCGATGGCCGCACCTTCGAACACCTGCGGCTGGGAAGCGCGGAGGCTCGCCGCCTCCTCCCGCTTGCCGATGATCCGGACGGCGTTCGTGAAAGCGGTGGGGAACGAGCGCTCGTGGCGGAGCTGCTCGCCGAAGATGGCCTGACCGAAGTCGGTGTACGGGTTGCCCATGGCACAGCCGTACGAGACCCGTTCGCTCGACGCCGCGGTGGTGACGAGCGTGAACTCGTCGCGGAGGGGCCCGATGAAGACCCCCGACTCGCAGCCCGCGATGACGATCACGCGCCACTTCGCGCCGGACGCATCGAGCATGCCGCGGAGGCTCTCGGGGGCGAGCGTCTCCTCGCGGAAGGCACTCCCGAGCGGGGGCCGAATGGCCAACCCGCTACCGGACCCGTGACTGGTGAGGAAGAGAAAGAGCACGTCCTCCTCGCGGTTCATGCGCTTGCCGACCGCCTCGATGGCGTGCCGAAGCGTGAGCGACGCCGCGAGCGGCAGCGGAGGAGACGGCGACGGTTCGTTCGCCAGGACGATGGACCGCCCCTTGGTATCGAAGCGATCGTCGAGGACCTTCTGCGCGGACCGAACCTCGTTGACGAAGACGTCTTGCTTCGCCCAGCCGGCTGCGCCCACGAAGTACAGGTCGGCGACGCCGGGTCGTTCCGGCTCGAGCAGCGCCTCGGCGGCGTGCACCTTGCTCGCTTCCGCGAAGACCAGCGCGTCGTGCGCTCGTTCACTCGCATCGAAGTCCTCGTAGGACTCCGACATCGCCAAGAACACCGTGGCGCGCCCCGCGAGGTGCATGGGCGTGACCCAGGTCGCGATGAACAGCAGCGCGCACCCGAGGATGCGGGGGATGCCCACCCGCGGTACCACCGACGCGACGAGCCGCACCACCACCGCCACCAGCCACGCGTAGACCAGGAGATCGAAGCGGCCGCCGGTCCGACGGGTGAAGAACGCGGCGAGCAGCACCAGCGGGAGCGCCGCATAGAAGCCGCCGAGCAGGCGCAGCGCGACGTCGCGTCCGACCCCGCGCCGCTTGGCGGCGTGCGCCGTGAGAAGGAAGAACAGGATGGGCGCAACGGCCGCGAGGAGGCTCTCCTTGTCGAAGTAGGCGTCCGGCGAATAGTCGACGAAGCGAGCGCCCGCACCCACGAGCAGGTCGAACAGAACGAGCACCGCGACGTCGTCGCCGCTGAAGTTCCGCGATTGAAGGCCGGCGGTCCGGAAGAAGAGGACGTTGATCCCCATCCAGAGATGGCTCGGCAGCCCCAGGAGCGCGCGCACGTGCGGCCACCCGCGGCGCCCCGCGTTGGAAAGACGCGAAGAGGGCGGGGTGGCCTCTGGACAGATGGTCTGCCACTCCGCCTGCGCCCAGGCCACGACGAAGACCGCTCCGCCCTGGTGGATCACGCTGGTGAGGTGTCGCCGCGCCTCGCCGCGATGCCCCTCCCGATGCGCGATCGCCGCGAGACACAGATGCGCCGCCCGCCCGATCGGGTGGTGTGCCGGCACCGACAAAGCCTCGAGCGCAGCCCGGGCGCCCGCCAGATCGCCCTCGTGAAAGCGGAGGAACGCCGCGACCGCCGCGACCGCCGCGGAGCCGGAGCCGCGCAGGGCACCTTCGTGCGCGGCGAGGAGCGCGCGCACCTCGTCGTATCGCTCGTCGAAGACCAAGCACTGGAGCCGCACGATGGTCGAGGCGAGCGTGGGCGGTCTTTGGAGATCGACGCGAGCGTCGAGCAGCGCCAGGGCCCGCGCCAGCTCACCCTCCCAGAGCAGGGCGTTGGCCTCCACCAGGGCCAGCGCGACGCGCCGCTCGGGCGAGCTCCCGCGCGCGTAGAGCCTGGCCAGGGCCCGCGCACGCCGAGGATTGGCGGCGAACAGCGCACGCCGCGGCCGTCGCCACCAGCGGGTCCGCTGCATCGCCCAGAGCCAAGAAATGGCGACGAGGAAGAGACTCGCGAACGCGAAGAAGAACGTTGCCCCCACGCCTGCAGTCTACCCTTCCTCGCGGAGACTCGCCAGAGCACCGTCGTCGAGCCGCACCCCCACACCGAAGCCGGAAATGGTGTAGCCTGCTCTATCCGATGCCCGTTTCTCCGGCCATGCTCGCGGACCCCAGTGTCACCGGCCCCCTCGGCGGTCTGGCACTCTCGGCGGTGCGCGCCGCGACCCCGATGATGGTGGTGCGAACATTTCGCTGGTACCGCGATCTCGCGCGCCTCGGCATCCACCTGCCGCTCTTCATGGTGCACGACGTGGGGCTCCTGTACTCGTCGCCGCGGGAGCAGATGGAGATCGGCCCGCGGCCCGGCACCGAAGCGATCCTGGCGCGCGTCCCCCGGGCACAAGAGCTCCAGGCCGCCTATCGTGCGGTGGTGGCCGAGCTGGCGCAGAGCGACGCCTGCTCACGGGCGCGCACCATGCGCCTCTCGGACGATCTGGTGGTGGTGGTGCTCGCACGCGTGTTGGGCTCCCTGGCGCAGCGGGTGACCATCAAACCGCCCTACAGCGCCACCATCCCGCTCGATCCCGAGCTGCCGCGCGACCTCGATGCGCAGCTGGGGCAGCTCTTCGGACTGTTGCCGCGGAACTTCGAGCTGGCGGCCCTGGACGCGCTCTCCCGGGCACGGCTGCACATCCTCACCATCGCCGACGCCCTCGATCTCGACACGTTGCGTCTCCTCGGCATGCTGGGACCGGAGTCCTCGGCGGCCGGCGCGCTCGCCCACGTGGATCTCCTGGCGGCCACCTCGTCGCCCGCGGCCAACGACATCGTGAACTTCTCGCTGGAGCTCTTGCCCAGCGTGCTCGAAACGCGCCGCAACACCTCGACCGGCACCCACGCCACCCACGGCTACGCGGGCCTCGGTACCAAGGGGTCCATCGATTCGCTGGTGCTCACCGAGCTCGCCTGGGACGAGACCGAGTTCGCCCGGCGCTACATCGAGAACGAGATTCTGTATTATACACGCGAGCAGGCGCAGGACGAAGCGCGCCGGCTACACCTGATCCTCATCGACGCCTCGGCCTCCATGCGCGGCGACCGCCAGGTGTTCGCGCGGGGCCTGGCCATCGCCCTGGGCAAGAAGCTCCAGCTGCAGGGCGAAGAGGTGTGGCTCCGCTTCTTCGACTCACGCCTGTACGACGTGCAGCGCACCCGCCCGGGGCAGCTCCCGGCCGCGTACTTGCTGGGATTCAAGGGCGAGCGCGGTCGCAACCCGGCCCGGGTGTTCGCCCAGCTCGCCACTGAGATCGCGCTCCTGCGGCAGCGCGAGCAGCGGGATCCGGTCATCCACCTCATCACCCACGCGGCGCTCCACGTGCCGCGACCGCTGGTGACCGAAGTGCGTCGCCAGGCCCACCTGTTCGGGGTGTTCATCCTCCCCAGCGGCGGGGCTCTCGACCTCGACTACCTGGACCTCCTGGAAGGTCACGCGGTGGTGGACCACGAGACCCTCACGCAGCAGAAGGCGCGCGCGGCCGCCGCCAGCAAGATCGTGGACGAGGTGGGCCACCTCGCGGAAAAGGCGCACCTTTCGCCCACGGTGCCGCCCAAGAGCCGGAACCTCGACGAGGGTGTTCCACCGTCGCTGCGGGGTGGCGGCGCCTCGGTCCCGCCGCCTTCGATCCGCTGACGCGTCGCAAAAACTTCTAACGGTTCTGCTGCAGGCTCCGTTCGTCATGGGTGGGGCTGTAGGTGTGGTCGGAGGGCGACCAAGCGGGCGGATACGAGGGGTATCGCGCGCAGGGGATGGGGCGAAAAACACGCCAGGGGAAACAGGAAAAGGTTCGGCCGATGGACTCAAGTCGCGGCCTCGGGACCCGTTTCCTTTTGACATGGGGTCGCAAGTGGAACCGCAGAGCAGTCGTACCGCACGCAAACCAGGCGGCCCCCAGAAGGCCCCCCTCAGTGTCATCGCCGCACGTCTGGTGCAGGAAGCACTGAAGGAGGACGCCTCGATCACCGAGCTCGCCAAGCTGGCCACGGGGGACGCGGCGTTCGCCATGCGCGTCCTCTCCATCGCCAACAGCGCGGCCTACGGGCCGTCACGCGACGTGCGCGACATGCGCACCGCATGTGTGCTCCTGGGCGTGCGCGGACTGCGCAACGTGGCGCTGGGCATCATGGTGAGCGACATGGTGCCGGTGCATCCGGATGCGACGGTGCTGTTCGCCAACTCGCTCCGGCGGGCGGTGGTCGCATCGCTGCTGGCCGAGAAGGTACGCGGCGTCCCCAAAGACGAAGCGTTCACCGTCGGGCTCTTTCTGGAGGTCGGCTTGCTCTCACTGGCACGCGAGGATCTCCCGCGGGCCGCCGAGATTGCCCGCATGCCCGCCGCGCATCGGCCTTTGGTCGAGCGCGCCTTCGGGCTCCTGGAGCACGCCCGTCAGGGCGCCGCCATCGCCACCACCATGCGGCTGCCGCCCATGGTCATCGAGGCCATCGAAGGGCATCACGCGGCGGAGAAGCCGGCCGCACCGCTGGCCTCCATCGCGTGGGCCGCGGAGCGCGTGGCCGCCGCATGGGAAGGCGGCGACGTTGCCCGGGTCCTCGAGGAGGCGCAGAAGGCAGCTATCGCGGTGGGCTATCCGGAGGCCGAAGTGGCCGATCTGCTCGCCAAGATCCCGGAGCTCGTGACCGCCGTCGCCGTCACCTTCCAACGCAACGTCGACGAGCAGCTGGACCTCGATCGCCTTGCCGACAACGCACGCGCGCAGCTGGTGGAGCTCAACCATGGCTACGAGCAGATCGTCCGCAGGCTCGAGACGCTGCTGGCCGAGAAGGCTCAGCTAGCCGATCAGCTGGCGCACGCCAACGAAGAGCTGGCCAAGCTCGCGGCCACCGACGCACTGACCCGGCTCCCCAACCGGCGGGCCTTCGACGAAGCCCTGGTGCGCGATCTCGCGCGAAACGACCGCGGGGTCGCCGGCTTCTCGGTGATCCTCATCGACATCGATCACTTCAAGCGGGTGAACGATGCCCACGGGCACCCGGCGGGCGACGCGGTGCTGGTCTCGGTGGCCGATGCCTTGCGCCGTACGCTGCGCGCCGGAGACATCGCCGCGCGCTACGGCGGCGAGGAGTTCGCGGTCATCGCGGCCGGTTGCGCCCTCGACGGCGGGCGCGCTGCCGCGGAGCGCATCCGCGCGGAGATCGAGCGCTCGGTGACGGTATGCCCCGCCGGCATGCTCAAGGTGACGGCCAGCCTCGGCGTGGCCGAGATGCGCGACTCCGACCGACCGCGGGGCGAAGACCTGGTGAAGCGCGCCGACCGCGCGCTCTACGCGGCCAAGGCAGCGG
>JABFRG010000333.1 GCA_013141295.1 Polyangiaceae bacterium | reverse complement strand
GCGCGCTATTTGGCTCATGTGGTCCAGTCGCGAACCATCGCGGACCTTCGCGCGGCGCCGCGCATGATCACGGGTGAGCTTCGCGACTGGACCACATGAGCCAAATAGCGCGCTGACGCAGCCTATTTGCGCAGTCGCTATTTTCTCGGCAGGGACTCGCGGACTCAGGTATCGTTTTTCTTCCGAATGAGCGCCGATCTCTGCTGCCTAGTCGTGGAGGACTCGCCGATGATGCGGCAGCTCCTCGTCTTTGCTCTGGCGCGAATCCGCGGCATCAAGGTCACCGAGGCCGATGACGGCGTGGATGCGCTGCGAAAGCTCGCTGCCGGCAAGTACGACATCATCCTGACCGACATCAACATGCCGATCATGGATGGGCTCAAGCTCGTACGCCGGGTGCGCACCGATCCGGTGCACAAGGACGTGCCCATCGTCATCATCACCACCGAGGCTGGCGAGGAAGATCGCCGGCGGGCCATGGAGCTGGGCGCCAACGCGTACATCACCAAGCCCATCCAGGCGCCCAAGGTCATCGCGACCGTTCGAGAGCTGCTGAACCTCCCGGCGTGAACCTGATCCTGCTGTTCGAGGCCGACCTGGAAGGCGGTCGCGCGACGTTGCGGGGAGCGCGGCACGTTCACCTGCGCACGGTGCTCAAGACCGAGGTCGGCGACGCCGTGCGCGTGGGCTTGCTCGACGGCCCCACCGGCCTTGCGACGCTCGAGGCCACCAGCGAGGCGGAGTCGGTGCTACGCGTCGCCTGGGACGTAGACGCAGCCCCTGCCCCGCCGACCGAGCTGTGGCTGGCGGTGCCGCGCCCGAAGAGCTTGCGGCGGGTGTTTCTCGAGTGCACCGCGCTGGGGGTCGCGCGTTTCGTGCTCTTCCGCAGCTGGCGCGTGGAAAAATCGTATCTCCAGGCCGACATGCTCCAGCCGGAGCACTACTGCCCGGTACTTCATGAAGGACTCATGCAAGCGCGCGCCACCCGCGAGCCGCGGGTCGTCATCGAGCCGCTCTTCCGGCCTTTCCTGGAAGACCGGGCGAAACCCGAGAGTGAAGGCGCCGTCCGGCTCGTGCTCCACCCGGGCGCCAACTCGACCTTGGGCGATCAGGCGCCGCGCATCGCGCCGGATACGCCGGTGGTCCTGGCCATCGGTCCCGAAGGCGGCTTCGTCGGCTACGAGCTCGCCGCCTTCGAGGCCGCGGGATTCTTGCCGGTCTCCATGGGCGAGCGGGTGCTGCGGGTGGAGACCGCCTGCGTGGCCGCGCTGGCGCAGGCCGATCTCCTGCGGCGTCTCAGAAGATAGCTTCCGGCAGATTCATGATGTCGAGGGCGCTCTGCTCCACGTGCTTGCGTGTAAGATGCACGTTCGGCAGCACTTCGCGGGCGAAGAACCGCGCCGAGGCGACCTTGCCGTCGTAGAAGATTTGGTCTTCTGGCGAGGCCCCTTCCTTCTTCTGGATGGCCAATGCGGCGTGCCGCACCAGCAGCCAACCCACCACCACCTCGGCGGTGGCGAACAGGATGCGGTTGCCCTGGAGGCCCACGTGGTGAAGCGACTCGGTGGCCTTGCCCATCATGGTCATGTAGATGGCCTCGAGATCACCCAGGGCGCTGGCGAGCGAGGCGCGGGCGCCGAGCAGCTCTTCCCCGCCCTCCTTCTTCTCCAGCGTCTCCTTCACCCGACCGAGCAGGCCCTGCAGCGTGGCGCCGCCGTCCTTGGCCACCTTGCGGAAGAAGAGATCGAGCGCCTGGATGTGGGTGGTGCCCTCGTAGAGCGTGTCGATCTTCTGATCGCGCACGTACTGCTCGATGGGGTAGTCCTGGCAGTAGCCGGATCCGCCGTAGGTCTGCAGCGCGGTGGCGAGGAGCTCGTAGCTCTTGTCGGAGCACCATCCCTTCACCAGCGGCAGCAGCAGATCGTTGAGCTTGTCGAGGTCCTTGGTGGCGCCGTGTCCGCCGGCGAGGGTGATCTCGTCTTGCACCGAGGTGGTGAAGTACCCGAGGGCGCGCATGCCCTCGGCGTGGCACTTGAGGAGCATGAGCATCCGGCGCACGTCGGCGTGCTCGATGATGCGCACGCGCGGCGCGGTCTTGTCGGTGGCGCGCAGGAGGTCGGGCCCCTGCACGCGCTCCTTGGCGTACTCGAGGGCGTTGAGGTACGCGGTCGAGAGCGTGGTCATGGACTTCATGCCCACCGCCATGCGCGCCTGCTCGATGACGTGGAACATCTGGCGAATGCCGTCGTGCACGTTGCCCACCAGGAGGCCGCGCGCCGGCTTGTCGCCGCCGTAGACGATCTCGCAGGTGACCGAGGCCTTGATGCCCATCTTCTTCTCGAGCTTGGAGCACACCCAGCCGTTGCGCTCGCCCATGGCGCCGTTCTCGTCGACCCAGTACTTGGGCACGATGAACAGCGAGAGGCCCTTGGTGCCGGGCGCCGCGCCTTCCGGACGGGCCAGCACCAGGTGCACGATGTTCTCGGCGTACTCGTAGTCGCCGTTGGTGATGAAGCGCTTGGTGCCTTCGATCTCCCACACGTCGCCCTCGATTTGCCGCGCCTTGGTGCGTCCGGCACCGACGTCGCTGCCGGCATCGGGCTCGGTGAGCACCATGGCGCCGCCCCAGCGCTTGTCGATCATCTGCGGCAGGTAGCGCTTCTTCTGGGCGTCGGTGGCGAGCTTGTCGATCATGAGCGCCCAGAAGCTGCCGGAGAGGATGAACGCGGCCGCGGCGTTGGACCCGGCGAGCAGCTCGAACACGCTCCACACCATGGTGGGGGGCGCGCCGATGCCGCCCAGACGCTCCGGCACCTCGAACATGTGCCAGCCGCCCTCCCAGAACGCGTCCATGGACTTTTTCAGCGAAGCGGGCAGCTTCACCACGCCGTCCTCGAGCACCGGCGGATCGCGATCCGCCGCCGCGAAGCTCGCGGCGATCTCCGTTTTGCAGAGCTTCTCGAAGGCGGTGATGGACGACCACGCCGACTCCTTGTCCAAGGTGGCGTACGGCCCCTTGCCCAACGTCTTCTTGTCGAGCTCCAGGAACTCGAAGAGGTTGAAGGAGATGTCGCGGAGATTGGACCGGTAGTGATGAACGGTGCTCACGGTGCCACTTTATAGTGCACCGGACGCGCCAGCTCAACCGCGCTTTGGCGCCAGTCGGGGTATCAATCGACGGTGATGCGCGTGGCCGCGATGAGATCGGCCGGCGCCATGCTGGCGGGCTTCAGGAGATCGGAGGGCGACAGCCCCTTCTCCACCAGCGCGACCAGCGGCGCGAGGTGCACGCGCTCGTCCTCGCCTTTGGCGTTCTTCTTCGCCCGGCGCGCGAGGCCGCCCATGGCGATCTCCAGGAGCGATTCCGCCAGCGGCTGCAGGGTCTTGCCCCGCCAAGGCGACTGCAGGCCGAGACGCCAGACGTCCTGACGAACCGCGTTCACTTCGTCGAAGGTGAAGTCGGCCACCAGCGACTCGGCGCGCCCCAGCGCGGAGTTGTCGTAGAAGATGCCGGTCCACAGCGCAGACAGCGCCGGCGCGAACACCAGGTTCTGCGAGTCGGCGGAGCGGACCTCGATGGTGCGCTTGAGCCGCACCTCGGGGAACAGCGTGTTGATGTGGGTCTGCCAGTCGCTCTGCATGGCGCGGTGACCGTCGAAGCCGTTCTTCCAGAAATCGCGGAAGGTCTGCCCGGTGTTCTTGATGGGGCGGCCGTCGCGCTTGATGAGGAACATGGGCACGGAGAGCGCCCACTCCACGTATTCCGTGTATCCTGCACTCTTGCCGAGCACCGCCGGCACCAGACCCGAGCGATCGTTGTCGACGTCGAGCCACACCTTGGCGCGATAGCTCTTGCCGCCGAAGCGCTCGCCTTCCACGAAGGGGCTGTTGGCGAAGATGGCGGCGTTGAGCGGCGAGAGCCAGAGGCCGACCCGGAGCTTGCGCATGGCGTCGGCTTCCGAGCGGTAGTCGAAGTTCGCCTGCACGGTGGAGGTGCGCAGCATCATGTCGAGCGCATAGTGGCCGCGCGTCGGCAGGTACTCCTTCATGATGCCGTAGCGGAGCTTGGGCACGAAGGTGAAGTCCGAGCGCTTGGCGTACGGGTGGAAGCCGAGGCCCAGCCACTGCACGCCGAGCTTCTCGGAGAGCGGGAGGAGCTCGCGCAGGTGGTCGTACCCCTCCTGCGAGACCGCGTGCACGTCTTCGTGCTGCGCGCCGGAGAGCTCGAACTGGCTGCCCGGCTCGAGGGTGATGCTGCCACCGTTCTTGGTGAGCGAGAGCACCGGGCCACCCTCGTACTCGCTGTCGGGGACCCAGCCCTTGGCAATGAGATCGTTCAGGAAGACGAGCACCCCGTCGGGGCCTTCGTACTGGATGGGGGAGCCGTCCGCGCGAACGCCGAACTTCTCCATCTCGGCGCCGATGCGCTCTTCCGTCTTCTGGGCGGAGACGAACGGGACCAGGAGGTCCTCGTATCGTTCGATGGGCGCGTCGCTTTCCACGTTCGATCCTTGCTGGGGTGAGGAGGGCAGCCCTCCGCGGGACGCAGGTTCTACCAGCGGACCTTTCAGTTGGACACCGGATTCAGCCTGCATCCGGGGTTGGATGTCCGAGAGCGCCCGGCCGTTGCCGGACCCGCTACCGCTCAGGCCGGGCGACGGGCCGGGATGACCTTCGGTGCCGCGGTCTTCTTGCGATCGAAGAGCCGCACGCGCCGGAGGTACAGGTCGAGCACGTAGATGATGACCGCGGCCAGAACGAACCGCGGCCAGAGATCCTGGTGGTACTTCACCGTCTCGCCGGCAGCGTCGAAGATGGTCTTCACGCTGGGGTCGGCTGCGCCGCCGGTGAGCTTGGCCGCTTGCTCGAGGGTGCGCCGGTCGGGCTCGAAGGCCAGGTACTCGCGCGGGTACGGGTTCTGGACGTGCCCGAAGCTCTCTGCAACCTGCACCGATTTGGTGCCGCCCTTGCCGTCCTCGACCGGCTTCTCGAGGATGCCGTGGAGCAGGAAGCTACCGTAGCGCTCCAGCGGGAAGTCGGACTCGTAGCGACCCGGCGCAGTCTGGCGCATGGGGATCGCCTTCGACTCGCCGCTGGGCTCGGGGCCGCGCACGGTGAGCTTGGCGTCCAGGCCGTTCTGGAACTTGTCGTCGCCGCCGATGGCATCGATGTACGTGCGCACGTGACCGGTGGCGGGATCGAGCTCCGCGCGCATGGTGAGCTCCTGGCGGCGCTTCTGGCGCATGTGCTCGCGCACCAGCTGCCCCCAGAACTGCCCGTAGCCAGGCCAGCGGAGCCACTCCACCGCCCACAGGTTCTTCACGTCGGAGGTCCACGCCAAAGACCAGCCGAGGCCCACGCGCCAGCGCGCGAGAATCGGCTCGCCCACCTCCGACTGCAGGAGCTCCTGCGCCGGCGCAGGCTTCATCCGCGTGGCCACGTAGCCGTGGAGGAAGGGCGCCGAGGCCAGGTCCACGCCGCGCATGAAGTCGGCGTTGCCCACGATCTTCGGCTGGAAGTACTCCTCCACCGCGGCGTTGCGGCTCACCATCTCGGTCTCGCGGGTGAACACCCGCGGGAGCGATTGCGGATCCAGGACCTTGTAGAAGCGACCGCCGCCGAGCTCCGCCACCATGCGCAGGAGGCCTTCGTCGACGCCGGCGCCGAGCCCCACCGCCGAGACGGTGATGCCCTCGGCGGCCATGGCCTGCACGAGATCGCGGATGCCGTTGGTAGGCGCCTGACCGTCGGTGAGGAGGATGACGTGCTTGCGCTTGGCGCGGGTGGTGGTGAGCGACTGGTACGAGGCGTCGAGGGCGCTGAAGATCTCGGTGCCGCCGCCCGGCTGGATGCGGGCGATGTCGTTCTGGATGCGCGCCCGGTGCTTGGCGGCGGTCATGCGCACCACGCGGTTGGGCTGCGAGTCGAAGGCGATGACCTCCAGGAGATCCTCGGCGGAGAGCGTGTCGGCGGTGGCCTTGGCCGCGGCCTTGGCCATCTCCAGCGGCAGGCCGGTCATGGATCCCGAGCGGTCGATGACCAGCGACATGGCCACCTGGGGCTCGTCGCGGCGCTTCTCGGCGTCCATCCGCACCGGCAAGATGCGCTCGATGGTGGTGTGGTTCCAGCCACCGAGGCCGTAGCCGCTCTCGCCGCCGGCGAAGAGGAACCCGCCGCCGAGATCGCGCACGTATTGCTCGAGGGCATCCTGCTGCGTCAGCGACACCGCCTCGGCCGGCGCGTCCGAGAGGATGGTGAAGTCGAAGCGCTCGAGCTCGCGGATCGAGGTGGGTAGCTCCCGCGGGCCCCGCACGTCGACGTCGAACTCCTGGGCCGAGAGCGCGCTCGAGAGGTAGCTCGCGCGGGCCGGATTGCCTTCGACGTAGAGCACTGTGGGGCGCCCGGGCACCGCCACGCTCACCGAGTAACGGTTGTTCTCCTTGAAGCGGTCTTCCTTGGCGCCCTCCATGTCGAGCGCGTACGTGACCTCACCGGCCACCCGGACCACGCTCTTGAAGGGCACGTCGTTGTCGCCGGCCTTGAGGTCGACCTCGCGCACGCCGTCGAGGCCGTTGATGGCCTCGCCCTGCTTGAGTGTAAAGCGCACCTTTTGAGCGCGGCTGGAGAACACCTGGGCGTGGAGCGCGAACGGCTCGCCGATGCGAACCTTGTCGGGCACCCGTAGATCGCGGACCGCCACTTCGCCCGGCACCGGGCGGTGATAGGCCACGGTGAAGAGCTTGACCCCGAACTTGTTGGCGCGGTTGGCCTCGGCCAGCACGTCGCCGTCGGTCTGCACGCCGTCGGAGAACAGCACCGCGCGCCGGAGGTAGCCCGACGGGTATTGCCCGTAGGAGAGCTGAAGCGCGCTCTGGAGATCGCTGGCCGCGCCGAGGCCGGTGCGCTTCCCCTTCTTCTCGTCGGCGCCCGGCAAGAGATCGTGTCGCTCGAGCTTGGGCGCGTCCTTGGCGTCTTCCGCCAGCTCCACCACGCGTGGCCGCTTGGCGAAGGTGATGACGCGCACGATGGCGTCCTTGGGCTTCTCCTTGAGGGCCTTGTCGATCTCCAGGCGTGCGTCTTCGATGGCCTCGTCGGGCACCGATTCGGACACGTCGACCATGTACACGGTGCACACCCGCGACTCGGTGGCGGTGCGGGCGAAGCGCGAGAGGCCCACCGCGAGCACCGCCACGAAGGCGATGCGCATGAGCGCCGAGAGGATGCGCTGGGGCCACGGAAGATCGGCCAGCGACCGGCCGATCATCCACAGGAAGTAGGGCGCCAGGAGCGCGATGCAGAGCATGCGCGGGGCGAGCAGCTCGTAGTCCTCGCCGTTCCGCTTCCAGCCGAGGCTGGGCTGGCTGTAGGCGTAGCGGAAGTAGATGTAGAGCCCCACGCCCCCCATCGCCATGAGGAGGATGGTGGGCAGTGCCTTCTGGAGGCGCGCGAGGAGGCTCGCGCCTCCGGAGCGAGGGGAAGTGCTCATACGGTGACCCTTCGGTGGTACGTGGCCCACTCGATGACCGCGATGAGGAGCACCGCGATGAGGAGATAGATCCAGACCTCACGCCGCACCCCCACCTGGAAGCCCTGGACCTTGCCGGCGGGCTTGCCGTCGACCATGAGCTCAGGCCGCACGGTGACGGTGCTCTCGTCGACGTCGAGGAGGTTGGCCGCGAAGGAGGCCTTCACCTCCTCGTCGCCGCGCTTGGACTTGAGATCGTAGAAG
>JABFRG010000223.1 GCA_013141295.1 Polyangiaceae bacterium | reverse complement strand
CCTGGGTCAGCACGCCGATGCGCACCCCGAGCGCGACGATGTTCGACGTCGGGCCCACCCCGAGCACCTGGCTGGTATCGCCCACGCGGACGACCACCGACCCCGGCCCCATGACCATCGATACCTTGATCCAGTCGGTGCGGGGCGAGGCGAGCGTGGTGTCCACGATGGTCGGCGTCCCACCGTCGAAGCGCGCGGAGTACCGGGGGCGCCAGACGAGTCCGCTGCCGGACGGCGTCGCCGCCAAGGCCACCGTCAGGTCGCCGGAAACCAGTGACGTGATGAGCTCGAAGAGCTCGCTCTTCCCTGCGAGCGCCTCGAAGCGCACGTAGAACGCGCAGGCCACCTCCTTGGCCGACTCGCCGCCGCGAAAGATGGGGCCGGTATTGGCGCTCGTGGGAATTCCGTTCGACCGAAAGCGCAGCGAGTAGGGTGACGAGACCGGACGGGTCGGATCGAGAGTGGCCTGGTCGGTGCCGTTGGGCCAGGGCGTGCCGAGCCCCACCGCGTTCGAGGGCTCGCGATCGTCGAAGCAATCGCGAAAGACGATGCGGCCGCCATCGAGGTACGGCTTCGGCGTGCACGGCCCCGGAGGCCCGGCGTCGGCGGCATCGCCGGGCTTGGCTGCATCGAAAGGCGCGACGGCCCCGTCGGACGGCGACGCGACGCACACGCCATCGACGCAGTAGTAGGGAGCGCACGAGCCCTCGCAGGTCTTGCCCAGCTTGTCGACCTCGGGAAAGGAACAGGACTCCACCCCCGCGATCCCCGCGACCAGAACGAAGGCAAGGATGCAAAGACGGGCTCTCGCCGGAAACACCCCTCCAAGGTAGCACGACCGCCCGAAGGGGTCGGCGGCGACCCCGATGTGCCTCAGCGAAACACGATGGGGAACGCCGCGCGAAGCACCGGCATCGGCTGCTGCCCGTCCTTGTTCACGAACGCGACGAGGGCGGTCTTCTTGGCGGGAAAGTACAGCGCCATGGAGTGATAGCCATCGATGTCGCCGCCGTGCCCGAGGCCCTGACCGCCTCCGCCGGTGGCCGATGGCGCGAGGATGATGGTGCCGAGACCGTACTGGGTCACGCCGTCCGGGGCCTGGTAGAGGGGCGGCGCCACCAGCAGCGCCTTCGACGACGTGTCGAGGATCTTGTCGGTCCCGTGCAGCGTGAACATCCACTCGGCCACGTCGCTTGCGGAGGCCACCACCGCCCCCGACGCCCAGAGGTTCTTGGGGCTCCACTTGAAGGAGACGTCCTTCTTCGCGGTATCGAAGCCCTTGGCCAGATCGCCGCTCGGGGTGTCTTCTCCATCGAAGAAGGTCGCGTGGAGACCGGCGCGGTCGATGGCGCGCGCATGCAAGACCGCCCCCAACTTCGCCTTGCCCAGGACCTCGGCGATCATGCCGAGCGCCGTGTAGTTGGTATTCGAGTAGCGGAAAGAGGTGCCCGGCGCGAAGTTCGGCGGATGCGAGGTACCGAGGTCCAGCAGTTCCTGCGGCGTACGCGCGACGTTCGGATCGCGCAAGAGGGTGGAGTCTTCGTTGATGTAGTCGGGAATACCGCTGGTGTGATTGAGCAACATACGAATGGTCACGCCGTCGATACCCTTCTGCCCCGGCAGATACTTCGACGCTGGATCGTCGAGCCCCAGCGCCCCCTCGGAGACCATCGAGACGATGGCAGCTGCCACGAAGGTCTTGGTGATGCTCCCCACCCGAAACAGCGAGGCCGACGAGACAGCGTCGGCCGAACCTGCAACATACACCGATGTACCGCAAGTCTCGTTCTTCAAAGCGAGAAGCGCGTTGGGCGCAGCGCCCTTGCTGCGCTCCACAGCGGCCTGCAGCTCGACGTCCATGGCAACGCACGCTTCGGATCGCGCCGGGGCCGCGTCGATCTGCGCGGCGCCGGCGTCGGGTAGCGTCGAGGCGACGGCGGGCGCCGGTGAAGGTGAGCTGCACGCGAAAGCGAAGAAGCCAGCGACGCTGGCAATGGCGAGTAGCGAAAGCTTCATGGCGAGCGCGGTGCAAGGAGCAAGCCATGCAGCGATGCGCCGCGAAGCTCGGAGGGTGGCGTGCGCGCGTGCGGCAACGCACGGACGGTAGATGCCACGTGCATCGGTTTGCTAACGCTGCGCTCCGGAGAGCACAGCACGCAGCGCGCGCGTGCATGGTGATACGCTGACGACCATGACGCTACGTGGCCTGGCCTTCTGCGCGCTTGCCCTCGCTTGCGGGTGCGAGACCTTCGACTCTCCTGTCACCGACGGCGGGGTCGACGCGTCGGGCCGGCTCGACGGAGGCGACGCGTTCGACGCGCCCGCGACGCCCGATGGAGACTCGGTGAAGATTCAGGCAACCCCAGCCTGGGCTGCGCCGACGGCACCCGAGAGGGTTTCCTGGACGTGCGCCGGGCGCCGGGCGTAGCGGCTTGCGGTGGCGCCTGGGAGGTTCCGGGGATGGACGCGGAGATCGCGTGCGATCGCGCCAGTGGAAGCACGGACCATCCCGCGGGCAGGGGCTGCGCTGCGGCGGATCTCTGCAGCGTCGGGTGGCATGTTTGCAAGAACGGCGCGGAGCTCAGCGCTCAGAATGGCGATTGCGGCACGCTGGAAGCGGACGGATTCTTCGCGACCCAGCAGCCGGCGAGCGGTGGAGTCTGCGCCGGAGGCGGCAACGACGACGTGTTCGGCTGCATGAGGGGGGCCGTGGGCGCCAACCTTGCGAACGCCGTCTGCCAGCCCTTGAACGCCGTGATGTCGACGACCACGGCACTCCCGGGGTGGAACTTGGGGACCAATCCGATCAACGAGCGCCTGAACGCCACGAAGCAGAACCTGCTGGGCGGAGTGCTCTGCTGCAAGGGGTGAGCGGAAGACGCCGATTGATCCGCAACGGAAGAGTCGAAGCGCAAAGGATGCGCGAGTGGATCCATCCGTTGCACTGGCAGCTGCCGTGCAGGATTGGCTATCATGGAGGGCTTCCCGAGGACCCCATGGCTACCCGCATATCCCCTACCCCCGCTACGCCCGCTTCTCCCACGACCAACGGGGCGCACGTGCCGCCCAAGAATGCCAAGCCGCGACGCGTGCGCAAGGCGGAACGCGGCGACGTGGCGCCGACCCGGGATCCCAAGGCGCTGGAGCGGTACACCGTTCGCGGCGAGGCCAAGGCCGCCGAGAGCGTGGCCGTGGCCACGGTGCAGACGGTGATCACGAGCCGGCAGACCGGCCGCGAGAAGGCCAAGGCGCTGCGCGCGCTCCTCGAAGGCGCATCGAGCGACGACCTGGCGGCGATTCGTTACCGGCTCATGGGGCCCGACCCCAAGCTCTCGTCCGGCAACCCCGACGAGGAGCTGGCAGAGAACTGGCGCGACGGCGCGTATCCGTACAAGAACCTGATGCTGCGGCGGAACTACGAGCAGCAGAAGTACCGACTGCAGGTGGAGCTGCTGAAGCTGCAAGCCTGGGTGAAGACCACCGGCGAGCGCGTGGTGATCCTGTTCGAAGGTCGCGACGCCGCGGGCAAGGGGGGCACCATCAAGCGAATGATGGAGCATCTCAATCCCCGTGGTGCCCGCGTGGTGGCCCTCGAGAAGCCCACCCCCACCGAGCAAGGGCAGTGGTACTTCCAGCGCTACGTGCAGCATCTGCCCACCGCCGGCGAGATCGTCCTCTTCGATCGCTCCTGGTACAACCGCGCGGGCGTCGAGCGGGTCATGGGCTTCTGCACCGACGAGGAGCACCAGGAGTTCATGCGCCAAGCGCCGGACTTCGAGCGTCACCTGGTGCGCAGCGGCGTGCGGCTGTTCAAGTTCTGGTTCTCGGTGAGCCGCAAGGAGCAGCGAAGGCGCTTCAAGGAACGCGAGAGCCACCCGCTCAAGCAGTGGAAGCTCAGCCCCATCGACAAGGCCTCGCTCGACAAGTGGGACGACTACACCCGCGCCAAGGAGGTGATGTTCTTCGAGACCGACACCGCCGACGCGCCGTGGACGGTCATCAAGAGCGACTGCAAGAAGCGCGCGCGTCTCAACGCCATGCGCTACGTGCTGTCGTCGCTGCCCTATTCGAACAAGGACGAGGCAGCCATCGGCAAGATCGACAGCCTCATCGTCGGGCGCGCGCACGTGGTCTACGAGCGCGGCGAGAAGAGCCGCGCCGCCACCACCAACCAGCACGAGTAGCTCAGCGCGACGAGCGGCGGCGGAAGCGATCGAGCGCGGCAGCGGTGAGGATGATGGCGCCGGTGAGCATGTGCTGCACCCAGTTGGGGATGCCCAGGTGGGTGCAGCCGGTCTTGATGACGGTCATGAGAAACGCGCCCACCAGCGCGCCGCCGATGGACCCTTCGCCGCCGGAGAGCGAGGCGCCCCCCACCACCACGGCGGCGATGACCTGGAGCTCGAGGCCCTCGGAGTCGGTGGGATCGCCCACCGTCAACGTCGCGAGCTCCATGAGGCCCGCGATGCCGGCGAGGGCGCCGCCCAAGGCGTAGACGAGGATCTTGGTGCGCTCCACCGGAACGCCACAGAGGCGTGCGGTGGCTTCGTTCGAGCCGATGGCGAAGACGTGGCGGCCGAAACGTGTATAGTGCAGCAGTGCCGCGCCCGCCAGCGCGATGCCGAGCGCAACGTACACGCCGGGCGGCAACAGACCGTTCTCCGGAGGCGTCACCAACGCGTCCAGGCCACGGATGTCGGCGTCGATCTTCTGTTCGTTGGCGAGGCCCTTGGCTGCGCCCCGGAGGATGGTCATGCTCCCCAGGGTCACGATGAACGGCGTGATACGCAGGGCGGTCGTTCCCAGCCCGTTGAGCGCGCCGCATGCGGTGACGACCGCGATGCCCAGGAGCAGCGCCACCGGCACGCTGGAGCCCTGTTTGAGCTTCCAGGCAACCACCACGGTGGTGAGCGCCACCATCGACCCGACCGAGAGATCGATGCCGCCCTGGATGATGATGAAGGTCATGCCCACGGCGGCGATGGCCACCACCGTCGTCTGGCGCAGCATGGTGGCGAGGTTCACGGCGCGGCCGAAGGTCTCGGGCGCGAGGAACACGAACAGGGCGTAGACCGCGAAGAGCGTGACGAGCGGCGCGAACCATGCCCGACGCCAGGGCCGGAATCCACCGAGGGAAAGCCCGCTCACGGTGCGCTCGCTTCCTCGAGAAGCATGGCCTCGGTCCGCTCCGCAACCGGGCGCGCGGGCCCCAGCACCCCGCGGCGCAGGACCGCCACACGGTCGCAGGCGTGCACGAGCTCGGCGAACTGACTCGATACCATCACGATGGCCTTGCCTCCTGCGGCGAGGCGCTCGAGGAGCGCCAGGATTTCCGCCTTGCTGGAGACGTCGACCCCGCGGGTCGGCTCGTCGAGCAAGAGCACGTCGGCGCCCTGATGAAGGAGCCGCGCCAGCGCGACCTTCTGCTGGTTGCCACCCGAGAGCTCGAGGGCCGATTGCTCGGGGGTGGCCTTGATGAAGAGCTCGTCGATGCGCGCCTCCGTGGCGCGGCGCTGTGCGCCGGGGAGCACCACCGCGGGCATGCGCGAGAGGGTGACGTTGTCGGCCACCGAGAGCGCGAGCGCTATCCCCTCGCCTTTGCGGTCCTCACTGAGCATGCCCATGGGCGCGCGCGCGTCGAGCGTGCCGGAGCGCACCGCGTCCAGACCGAAGACGGCGCGGAGCAGCTCGGTACGGCCGGAACCAACCAGGCCGGCGATGCCGAGAATCTCCCCGCGGCGGAGCTCGAAGCTGACGTCGCTCGGCAGCCGGGTCCCGGCAAGGTGCGAAGCCGTGAGCACCACGTCCCCGAGGGTTCGCGCGCTCGGCTTCTCGTCCCCCGCGCGCGCCGTCGTTCGCCGGGAGCGATCGCCGGCCATCTGCGCGACCAGATCGTCGTTGCCGACGTCGGCGATGGCGCCGCTGCCCACGGTGATGCCGTCGCGGAGGACGGTGTAGCGATCGCACAGGCGGCGTACCTCGTCGAGGAAGTGCGAGACGTACAGGACCGCGAGGCCGCGCTCCGCGAGAGCGCGGACCAGCACGAAGAGGCGCTCCGCATCGTCCTTGGCGAGGCTGCTCGTGGGCTCGTCGAGCACCAGCACGCGGGTTCCGGGCACCGCCAAGGCCCGGGCGATCTCCACGAGCTGCTGGTCGGCCACCGAGAGCGAGCCGGCGGCCGAGGCGGGATCGATGCGCGATGCGGCGGTGCCCAGGACCTCGCGCAGGGCCTTCTCGGCGGTCGCGCGAACGGCTTTGCGATCGACGAGGCCGAACCGAGTCGGCTCCCGCCCCAGCACCAGGTTGTCCTCCACCGAGAGGTGCGGACAGATGGCCAGCTCCTGATGCACCACCGACACGCCGGCGTCGCGTGCGGCGCCGGGGGAGCGCGGCCGAAACGGCTCTCCGTCGAGGAGCACGGTTCCCGTATCTGCGGCGAGCACGCCGCCGAGGACGCCCATCAGCGTGCTCTTTCCGGCGCCGTTCTCGCCCAGCACCGCGTGCACCTCGCCCGCATGCACCTCGAGGTCGACGCGAACCAGGGCGCGTGTGGCGCCGAAGGTCTTGGCGAGCCCCGATACGGCGAGCCGTGTCCTCATTCCCCCAGCCAGGGCTTCAGGTCCGGCTGGAGCAGCTCTTTCATCTCCGGCTTGTCGATATCGGCCTTGGTCACCACGGTGGCGCCGGTATCGATGCGCTTGTCGACCTTCTGGCCCTTGAGGTGCGAGACCATGGTCTTGACCGCCAGGTAGCCCATCTTGAACGGGTTCTGCAGGACCAGCCCGTCGATGTGGCCATCGCGCACCGCCTGCACCAGCTTGTCGGAGGCGTCGAAGCCGACGAAGTGCACCTTGCCCTCGAGCTTCTGCTTCTTCAGCGCCAGGAGCATGCCGAAGGTGGTGGACTCGTTGGGCGCGAACACGCCGTCCAGGCCGCCGGCGCCGGCCTTCTGCGCAGCGAGCAGGTTCTCGCTGGTGGCAAAGGAGCTCTCGGTGGTTGCGCCGCCGTATTGGTTGTCGCTCACGACCTTTGCGGCGGAGACCGCCTTGGCGGCTTCCAGGAAGCCCTTCTCGCGGTTGGCAGTGCTGGCGGAACCTTCCTGGTAGCGGAGGAGCGCGACGTTGCCCTTGCCGCCCATCTGCTTCAGCAGGTAGTCGCCACCGAGCTTCCCCGCGGCCTGGTTGTCGGTCGCGACGAAGCTGGTCCAGTCGTCGCCCTGGAGGTCGGAGTCGAAGAGCACCACCGGTACCTTGGCCTTGGTCGCGGCCTTCACCGGCGCCACCAGCCCCTTGTCGCTCAGCGGCGCGAGCACGATGCCGCTCACACCTTGAGCCACGAAGCTTTGCACCACGTCGATCTGGCCCTTGAGGTCGTCCTCCTTGAGCGGGCCCTTCCAGACGATCTCGACGTTGTCTTCACGCGAGGCCTTCACCGCACCCGCGTGCACGGCCTTCCAGAACTCGTGGGTGGTGCCCTTGGGCACCACGGCGATGCGCAGCGGCTTCGCACTCGCGCCCGTGGTGCCGGCCGGTTCGGAGCCGCCGGAGGGACGGTCCTTGGTACACGAGGCCATGACGAACGCCGCAAATAAGAAGGGGAATAGGCTCGTTCGCATGCGGCGATTAGAGCCTCTTTCGCCGGTAGCGTCACGCGCCTTCACGCGTGGAGGCGCGGAGCTGATGGCTACCCTGCCGTTCCGACGCTCCGCGAGGGCCAAGGCCTTATTGTGTGTATGTTGCATATGGAC
>JABFRG010000878.1 GCA_013141295.1 Polyangiaceae bacterium | reverse complement strand
GTGGCGTCGGCGGTGGCGATCCCGACGCCGGAGCCGATCCCTGCGAGGGCGCGTTCTTGGAGATCACCCTCGGCGGCAAGACCACGCGACTCACGGGCTCGTGCACCGAGAACATTCCCTTCGAGCGCCTGCAGTTCCCCTCGGCGTGGAGGACTGTCCGCAACGGTCAGCTCATGGGCGTGAGCCTCGCGGCCTGTGGCGAGGGCAGGGTACAGGTCGGCCTCAGCCTCGGCCCCCGCGACGTCCCCATCACCCACAACACGGGGTTTTTCACCTACGACGACGCTGCGGGAACCGGGTGGAGCGGCACCGACACCAAGGTGCGCACCGTGGTGACGAAGTTCGGTGTAGAATACCACGATCGCATCGAAGGCACCTTCCAGGCGACCCTCGACGACGGCGCCGGCACCGCCCGCACCGCCACCGGCAGCTTCAGCGTGTGCCGGGTAGGCCCTTGAGCGTCACTCCGGCGGGAGCAGGTCGCTCTCGCTGAGGGTGTACGAGACCGAGGGATAGGAGAAGCCCGTTTCTTCGTTCTCGCGCCGCCGCATGCGCAAGAGCTCGCGGCGCTGCGCCTCGTCCGCGAGCGTCAAGCGCACGCCCCCTTGGAGCCTCGGGTGCCCGTCGACGAAGCGCACGAACGTCTTCGAGGCGCGAAACGTGATCCCGAGCCAATCGTTGTCCGGCGCATCGATGCGCGGGAGGATCGCGTGGAGAGAGCGCCGATTGGTATCGAGCGAGAAGGTGACGACGCTGCCGTGCTCCAGCGGTATCTCGAACGGAGCGCCGGATTCTTTCGGCCGCACCACCAGGCGACGCGAGGGCCGCTGGGGGTCGCGGTAGGCCGAGTAGACGGCGATGGACGACCCCTCGGCCAGGTCTTGGGCCTGGTCGGAGTGGCGCTTCATCTTCGAATAGGCGCGGGTGTAGTGCTCGACGAGCGCGTTGTCGAAGGGGTGCGTGAGGCGCGCGTGCTGTCGAATCTCCTCGGCGATCCGCTCGTGGATGGGCCGAAACGGCTGCGCGGGCAGGCGATACGACGTGGTGGTGCGGACGATGGGAACGCCGCGCTCGCAGACTCGGACGAGCACCGTGCCGCGCCTTCCGGAGGCCACGTCGTCGAACCGGACCGACCCCAGGAGCGCCTCGAACGGATTGTCGACGGCGGGCAGCAACCACGAACGGAATGCGTCACGCACGCTTTGGGTCCGGGGCTCGGTAGTCGCCTTCGTTCATGCTGAAGCGGAACTTATCGCCGTAGTCGATGAATCCGTCGGACCGGTTCTCGGCGGCATAGAGCTCGCGGAGTGCGGCCATGCCCTCGGGGGTGGGGGGCTCGAGGGGAACGAGCCCGCCGTCGAGGTTGAGAAACGTCTCGCCCGCCTTGTGCACGGCGGCGGTCTTCGAGCATCGCACGACGTAGCCGAGGCGCGTGGGGAGCATCTGGGCGTCGAGGATCGACGACTGGATCTCGTGCGTGTAGAGGCGATTGGTGGAGAGCGGCATGAAGAAGACCGAGCCCGGGTACAGGGTGACCGAGAAGGCGGGCAGCAACCCTTCCCGCTTCAGCGCGGGCTCCTTGAGCCGGAACTGCAGCCTGGTCAGGCCGCTCCTTCCCTTGTGGCCGAGGTCGAACGGGTCGCTCGCCAGCGGGCTAAGCATGCCGAGCCCGTCGTAGAAGGTACAGAACGCCATGATGCCGTCGACCGGCATGTCCTTGGTCTTGTCGGCGTGCGCCGAGATCTTCGCCTTGGTCTGCTTCCTGCCATCCGCCGCCGGCGCGTTGGCGTAGATCTGCGCCAGCACGTGATTGAGCGTCGCATGGGGGCCGAAGACGAAGGCCGCCTCGTCGTTCAGAGCATCGACGATGCGCCGGTCGGTCGCGCAAAAGCTCTCGGTGGGCCCGGAGAGATTCGTGGAGCAGCGGAGCAGGTGGAAATGCAGCTCGTCGCCGCGCTGGCTCACCGGCGTCAGGTAGATGCCCGTTCGACGCGCCTTGGAGGGCTTGACCGATTCGGTGAGCGTCTGGAACGTGTGCTCCGCCGCAATGCGATGAAAGTCGTCGGCTTCGCCGAAGAATCGCCGGTAGTAGACGCCGCCCCCGACCCGGATCGGGACCTTGCCGAGGGCGATGCGCGCGAGCGCGTCGTCGTAGCCGTGAGAGAGCTCCTCGACCACGAACACCCGGGCGGCCCCGTCCAGTCGGGGCCGAAGCCGCGAGATGTCGCCGGTCAAGTACAACGACTTGCCCGCGACGTCGTCCGGCAGCTCGGTGACCACCGACCCGAAGAAGTCGAAGCCGAGGCGTTGTTCGGGAGCTGCCACGAGGAGGTTCCGCGCATCGTCCAGGGTCGCTTCGTTGCGTGTGGGGGCCATCGTCGGGAAGGTTAGCAGCCCCAGCGCGCCCCGGTGGAGCGCGAGCGGAGGCCGCGCCGGAGCCTCCGTTCTATCCCGCACGGGCGGAGGCCGCCGGGCATTTCCCGGGCCGGAGGCGCGCACCTCGCGCGAAAGTTGCGCTAGGCTCTGGCCCCCCATGCCCCGCAACGTACACAACGACATCCTCGGCGCCATCGGCAACACCCCGCTCATCCGGCTGAACCACATCACGCGCGGCGTGAAGGCCACGGTCTACGCCAAGGTGGAGACCTTCAACCCGGGTCACAGCATCAAGGACCGGATGGCCCTGCGCATGGTGGAAGACGCTGAGAAGAAGGGGCTGCTCAAGCCGGGCGGCACCATCATCGAGGGCACCAGCGGCAACACCGGCATGGGCCTCGCCATGGCGGCCATCGTGAAGGGCTACAAGTGCATCTTCACCACCACCGACAAGCAGTCGGCGGAGAAGGTGTACGCGCTTCGCGCCTTCGGCGCCGAGGTCATCGTGTGCCCCACCGACGTGGAGCCGGAAGATCCGCGCTCCTACTACTCGGTGTCGTCGCGACTGGTGAAGGAGACGCCCAACTCCTGGAAGGCGAACCAGTACGACAACCTCAGCAACTCGCAGGCCCACTACGAGACCACCGGCCCCGAGATCTGGGAGCAGACCGAGGGCAAGATCGACCACCTCATCGTGGGCGTGGGCACCGGCGGCACCCTGTGCGGCACCGGGCGCTTTCTCAAGGAGAAGAAGCCCAGCGTCAAGGTGTGGGGCATCGACACCTACGGCTCGGTGTTCAAGAAGTACAAGGAGACAGGCGTCTTCGACAAACACGAGATCTACCCGTACGTGACCGAGGGCATCGGCGAGGACTTCCTCCCGGAGAACGTCGACTTTTCGGTCATCGACGCGTTCGAGAAGGTGACCGACCGCAACGCTGCCATCTACACCCGCGAGATCGTCAAGCAAGAGGGCATCTGGGCCGGCAACTCGGCGGGCTCGGCCATCGCCGGTCTGCTGCAGCTCAAGGAGCACTTCAAGGAGGGAGAGACGGTGGTGGTCGTCTTCCACGATCACGGCACGCGCTACGTGGGCAAGATGTTCAACCCCGACTGGATGCGGATGATGGGCTACGAAGACGTGCCCGGCCCCACCGCCCGCGATCTCGTGAAGAACAAGAAGGTCACCGACATGCTGGGCGTGGAGGAGACCGAGACCGTGGAGAGCGCCGTTCGCCGCATGAGCGAGAACGACTTCTCGCAGATCCCGGTGGTGCACGAGCAGCGCATCGTGGGCTCGCTCAGCGAGTCGTACGTGTACGCCCACATGGTGAAGGACCCTTCGATTCGCAAGGCGCAAGTGAAGACCGTCATGCAGAAGGCCTTCCGCTACGTCGATATCGAGACGCCGGTCACCCTGCTGGCGAACATGATCACGCCGGAGAGCCCGGCGGTGCTGGTACGCGATTTCCCCGCGGACAAGACCTACATCCTCACCGGCTACGACGTGCTCTCGGCCATCTGATGCAGAGGCCGCTTTCGCTCAGCGTCGCCGTGGGGGAGAACGGCGTCATCGGCAAGGGCGGCGGTCTTCCCTGGGACTACCCGGAAGACCGCGCGCACTTCGACGCCATCACCCGGGGCCACGTGGTCATCATGGGCAGGCGCACCTGGGAAGAAACGGGCAAGCCGCTGGAGGGCCGCGACAACGTGGTGGTGTCGCGCAGCGCCGGTGATTTTCCCGGCGCCACCGTGGTGCGCACGCTGGCCGAGGCCGTCGCCTACGCGCAAGCCCGCGACGCAGAGCCCTTCGTCATCGGCGGCGTGCGGCTCTTCGAGGAGTCGATGCCGCTCGTCACACGCGTGTACATTACCCGCATTCCCGAGAGCCCGCCGGGCGACACGTTCTTCGCCTTCGACGCGCGCGGCTTCCACCTCGACCGCGAGCGCACCGGCGAGGGCGGCGCGCGCTACCAGGTCTGGGACCGCGACCGCGCGTAGGACGCGCCAGTACCTCGAAGAAACAAAGAGTCATCCCGAGCGAAGCGAGGGACCCCCTCTGCCACTTCGTCGCGGACCGAAGGGCTCCGTTCCTCCCGCAAGCGCGCCAGCGGCCGGGTGGACTGAGTGCGCTGGGGAGAGCGCGGCGTACAAAGTTGTCGATTGTGTGCGACCGGGGCCGGGGTGCCCCTGTCTCTCTCCATACAACCGACGCTTCTCAGGAGATCATCCCATGCCCCGCGCACGCTTCTTCGCCATTGCTCCCCTTCTCTTGGCCTCGCTCCTCCCGCTGGGTGGCTGCGCCAGCACCGCCGACGACGAGAGCACCACCGAGGACGACCTCAGCTACGCGGCCCTCCGCATCCATGCCGAGGGCTCGCCGGAGGCCAAAGCGATTCTCCGGGCCGCCAACGAGATGGTGCCGGCCGACCTCGGCTTCTGCACCACGACGTGCGAGATGGACCGCGGGTTCTTCGATGCGGTGGAGACCCAGAAGCTCCTGGCCTTCCGCGCCAAGGGCAAGCCCTTCACCACGCTCACCCAGGTGATTCGCACCATGGCCAAGACGGGCGTGAACAACTCGCAGTACGTGCAGGGCCGCTTCCTCGACGTGGCCATTCTCCGGGGATGGTACGAGCCGTTCGACGCCCAGACCCTGTTCGCGCTCCGCGAAGGGAGCCCGGAGGCGGTGGGCATCGTGCGTGCCGCCAACGAGATCGCCCTCGACAAGCTGGGTCGCGGCAAGAGCGGCGCCGACTTCGTGATGCTCGACTGGATGGTCGCCGACGCGGTGGCCGCGGTGCGCAAGGGCGCGGATGGCACTGCCGGTACCGCCGACGACGGCCACTTCTCGACCCTCGCCGACGTGCGCGCTGCCATCTTCTCGCCGGAGGTGCAGCGGCACGCGGCGCCGAAGACGCAGCGGTCGAGCGATATGTTCCAGGGCTCGAGCCTGGCGCAATTGCTTCGCATGGCCCGGCTCCGCAAGTGGCTCGGTGCGGTGACGCCTCCGCCGCCTCCGCCGCCGGTGGTGGTGACCGATCCCTTCGACCCGGCCAGCTGCCAGGGCGCGGGTCTCACCGTCGCCGTCGCGCAGACCAAGTTCGGTCCCGGCGAAACCAAGGCCAACCTGGGCGAGGTGGCGGTGAACATCCGGTCGCGCGACTGCAACCCCATCTCCGGTTGCACGCCGTGGAAGGAGCTCGCCACGGCGCCCTTCCAGGCATCCTCGAGCTATCGCCGCTTCACCAAGGCGCTCACCGGCTTCCCGGAAAAGGGAAATGCCACGCTCACCATCGAGTCGGGCAAGGTGTACTTCGGCTTCCAGACCAACGGTCGTCTCTACGAGCCGTCGTACTCCACCTCGTACTCGTTCCACCTCTCCGGCTGCGAGCTCGGGACCGGTCGCTGGTGCCAGTTCATGAACACCGAGGCGGGTGCACAGTTCGAGCAGTGGGGCATCGGGCCGACGCCCTATCCCTACAGCCCGGCGGGCATCGACGTTCCGACCGACCTCTCCAACACCATCACCGATCATTGCGCCCGCCTGGTCATGAACAACCGGGTGCAGGCAGGCCAGACCGGTACCGAGTACCAGCTGGTCGTCTCCGGGAAATACTGAGCGAGCCCCCGGGCCTCGTGCGATGATGCCGTCCGTGCTCGATCGCCCGAGGCGGGACCGTGATTGCGACGACGCCGAGGAGTGCCTGGACGACGCGACCCTGGCGGCACACCTGGATGCGTCGTGCGACGAGGTGACTCGCGCGCGAATCGAACACCATCTCGACCGATGCCCCCGGTGTCGCGAGCTGGTCGCCGAGTTCGCGCGCGCGTTTCTCTCGGACCGCGACGAGCTTCCGCCCTCGACCTCGGGGAGGCGCATGCTCGAGCCGGGAACCCACCTCGGCCGCTACGTGGTGCTCTCGGCAGCGGGGTCGGGGGCCATGGGCGTGGTGTATGCGGCCCTCGATACCGAGCTCGACCGGAAGGTCGCGCTGAAGCTGCTGCGCACCGAGCGGCCACCCGAGGCTGGTTCTCACGCGGGCCCGAACGCCACTGCCCGTCTCCTCGAGGAGGCTCGCGTCATGGCCAAGCTGGCCCACCCCAACGTCGTGGCCGTGCACGACGTGCAGCTGGTGGACGGCTTGCCCTTCGTGACCATGGAGCTGGTGGAGGGGCCGACCCTGCGCACCTGGTGCCTCGAGCCGAATCGACGCGCGCGCGATGTGTTGTGTGTGTTCCGCGAGGCCGGCGAAGGCCTCGCTGCGGCCCACGCGCTCGGCATCGTGCACCGCGATTTCAAGCCCGACAACGTGCTCATGGGCCCGGGCGACCGGCCGCGCATCACCGACTTCGGCCTCTCCGGAGTGGCAGAGTCGATTGCGCCAGGCGAGCGCGCTCGGGTGGCGCGGGTGACCGATGCGCTGGACGCGCCACTCTTGACCCGCACCGGTGTGCTCGTGGGCACGCCGGCGTACATGGCACCGGAGCAGCTCGAGGGTGGCCTGGGCGATGCCCGATCCGACCAGTTCGCGTTCGCGGTGTCGCTCTTCGAAGGGCTCACCGGAACGCGGCCATTCGCGGCCCGCGGGGCCCGCGAGCTCTTGCAGCGGATTCGCGAAGGGAGGCCGCACGTGTCCGATGCGCACGTTCCGCTCGGCGTGCGCCCGGTGCTGACGCGGGCGCTCTCGGCCTCGCCGGACGCGCGCTACCCTTCGATGGACGCCCTGGTGGCGGCGCTCGGGCGCGACCCCTATACGAGGTTTGCGCGCGTGAGCGCGGTGGCCGGCGCCGCGATGCTGCTGGCGGTGGGAACCGCCGCCGCCTATGCGCGGTTCGGCCCACATCCGGCGACCTGCGGCGGCGAGGCATCGAGTGGCGAGCGGGCGTGGAGCGAGGCCGAGGGACGGGGCGTGGAGGCACGTTTCCGCGAGACCGCGCCGGCGCTGGCCGACGAGGCATGGCCCCGCGTGAAGACCTCCCTCGACGGCTACGCGCGAAACCTGCGCGACGCGCGCGTGGCCACCTGCGAAGCCACGCGCGTGCAAGGGCGACAATCGGAACGGACCATGGAGCTGCGCATGCAGTGCCTCGACCGACGCCAAGAAGAGCTCGCCGCCATGACCCGCGTGCTCACCGAGGCCGACGTGGCGACGGTACGGCGGGCCACGTCTGCGGCGAGCGCCATGACGCCAGTGGCCGCATGCTCCGACCCCGCCGTGGCACTCTCGGCCACGCCGGTACCCGAGGATCCGCGTGTCCGCGAGCAAGTCGCGCAGATTCGCCTGGACCTCGCCCGCGCGGCAGCCCTGGAGCGCGCCGGGAAGTATCGCGAAGGCCTCGAGCTCGCGCGGGCGAGGTCCAGGCGAATC
>JABFRG010001086.1 GCA_013141295.1 Polyangiaceae bacterium | reverse complement strand
GTCTGTCGTGGGTGCTCGAACCGCACCAGGCGAACAACCTGGCCGGCCGCCGTCGCAATCGCCGCCACGAACTTCGTCTTCGCGACGTCCACCGCGACGATGCAGCCCACCGTCAAGAGTTGCAGAATCGGGAGCAGCTCGATCTGCTCGACATCCACCGTGCTGTATGTACGCTTCTTCATCCGGGGTGACCTCCTTCAAGTAGAGCTTCGCTCTGCTCTGAGGCACCCCGGACTATTTCGCTCCGGGCCACCATGCCGGTCACTCTGCTACAGCTGACTCCCCCGAGCCCCTCCCGCTCCGCGCTCGCCATTGGGCTCATCTGGGCCCGTGACGCCAGGCATTGGAGCCTTGGCCACTCTCTACGCTGGCGCCGCCCCCGCGCACGCGCACGAGCGCGCGTACGCTGACGACCACGATCACGACCACGTGGCACGAGCACGAAAGTGAGCGCTGGCGGTGCGTGAGGATCTTGGCATCCGCGAGGTCGTGGCCCGTGATCGTGTTCGTGACACGTGCTCGTCAGCGCGCTCGTGCGCGTGCGCGGGGACGATACCAGTAGGCATTGCAGCCAGGACGCCGCAGCGCGCGATTCAGAGCTTGAGGCCGTAGAACTCTTCTTCAGCCCGCCTTCCAGGGGTTGCGCGACGTCTCGGAATGAAGGTGCGGTGCAGCAGGAGGGGTGATGGGCCCAATGGCGAGCGCTCCGCGGGTGGGGTGACAGAGCCCTCCCGCTCCGCGGACAGAGGCGCGCTCACTCCATGTCGGTGTTGCGGTAGGGCGCGGGGGCGCGCGCGGCGTTGCCCACCACGAAGACGACACCGAGGCCCACCACGAAGGCGACGAGGATCATCACGGACACCGCGATGCGCGAGCGGTTGTAGAGAATCTGCGCGGCGAAGACCTGCCGCGGCGAGACTTTGGGGTCGGCGCGCTGCTCGCGATCGTAGAGCGAGCGAAACCGATATCGCGCGAACAGCGAGAAGAGCGCCGTTGCGACCACGAATCCGCCGGCAATGGCCACCAGCCCGTACTCCGGGACCCAGACGAACGGCGACGGCTCCGCGGCGATCACCGCGCCTTCAAGAACCGAGCGAGTACCTTCATCTCCCCCCATCCGGGGAAGTACGCTACCACCGCCGGTTCGCCGAGATCGAGGACCTTACGGACCTCGCCTTCGCCGAAGCGCACGTGCAGCACCTTGGAGCCGCGGCGGAGCACCTCGCCCTCTTCGCCGGAGTCGTCGAAGAACGCGTCGTCGACGTAGCGTTCACCGGGCGGCGGGGTCGGACGCGCGGGCGCCCGGGGCGGCGGCGACACCGGGCCCAGACTCTGCGGGTGCTCGAAACGGCCCGTCGGGATGTTGCCGCGCGCGCGGGAAGACCCGTCGATGTAGCGGCCCCCAGCGCTGGCCCCACGTGCCTGCGGCGTCATGCGCTCTTCGATGAGCTCCGGGGGGATGTCCGAGAGGAAGCGGCTCGCCGAGCTCCAGCGGGTGGTGCCGAAGATCTGCCGGGCGCTGGCGTGGGTGACGATGAGCTTGCTGCGGGCGCGGGTCACCGCCACGTAGGCCAGGCGCCGCTCCTCGTCGAGCTGCTCCCGGTCCATGCCCTGGCTGTCGTTCATGCCGCGGTACGGGAACATGTCCTCTTCCATGCCGGTGAGGAACACCACCTGGAACTCCAGGCCCTTGGCGCCATGCACCGTCATGAGCGTCACGCGCTCCGTCTCGTTCATGTCGTCGGTGTCGCTCTGCAGGCTCACCCGCTCGAGAAAGCCCTGAATCGTGGGCGATTCGCCGCGGGCCTCGGCCTCCACGCCGTAGTCCTCGATGGACCCCCGGAGCTCCGCGAGGTTCTCCAGGCGCGCTTCGTTCTCGGAGCTGTCGTCGGCCTCGAGCGCCGCGCGATAGCCGGTCTGCGCGATGACGCGATCGAAGAGCTCGTGCGGAAGCAGCGTCGACGAGGCTTCCTTCAGGTTGCGCAGGAGCACCTGGAGCTGCCCCAGGCGCTTCTTCGCCGACGCCTGGAACAGCGGCTTTCCCGAGGCCTGCGACTGCGGCTCCATGGCGTCCATGGCTCCGAGCGTCTCGAAGATGGGCTCACCGCGCGACGAGGCCAGGCTGGCCAGCCGCTCCACGGTGGTCTGCCCGATGCCGCGCGGGGGCGAGTTGATGATGCGCAGCATGTCGACGTCGCTCGCCGGGTTCACCAGCAAGCGCAGGTACGAGAGCGCGTCCTTGATCTCGGCGCGCTCGTAGAACTTGGTGCCGCCGACGATCTGGTAGGGCAGGTTCGCCGCGCGCAGCGCCTCTTCGAGCACACGCGACTGCGCGTGCACCCGGTAGAACACCGCGATGTCGGACATGGAAATGCCGCTGGCTCGGGCGTCGTGGATGCCCGCGACCACGTGCGCGGCTTCGTCGCGCTCGTCGGAGGTGCCGAGCGAGATGATGGGATCGCCCTCGGCGTTGCTGGTCCACAGCTCCTTCGGCTCGCGGGTCGAGGAGCGCGCGATGATGCCCAGCGCCGCCGCCACGATGGTCTGGGTGGAGCGATAGTTCTGCTCCAGCTTCACCACCCGGGCGTTGGGGTAGTCGCTGCGAAAGCCGCGGATGTTGCGCACGTCGGCGCCGCGCCAGCGGTAGATGGACTGATCGTCGTCGCCCACCACGCACAGGTTGTTGGTCTGCGACGAGAGGGCCCGGAGCAGCGCGTACTGCGTGGCGTTGGTGTCCTGGAACTCGTCCACCAGGACGTAGCTGAACTTCCGAAGCACCGCGGCGGCCTCCGGCGTCTTGCTCTCGCAGAGGTCGAGGGTACGCAAGATGAGGTCCTCGAAGTCCAGCGCCGCCGCCGCCTGCAGGGCCTCCTGGTACTTGCGGTAGGCCTTCTGGATCGCCTCGTCCATGTACGAGTCGATGTTCATCTGCTCGGGCCTGCGCCCTTCCTGCTTTTCCTTGTGCACCCGGCCGAGGACCATGCGCGGCGGATACCGGCGCTCGTCGAGCTCGAGCTCCCGGAGCACGCGGGTCATGACGGATTTTTGGTCGCTCGAGTCGTAAATGACGAAGTTCGACGCCACCCCCACGGCGGTCCCGTGGCGCCGCAACAATTTGGCACAGGTGGCGTGGAAAGTGCCGACCCAGACGTCGCGGGCCGCATCGCCCAGCATGTCGCGGAGCCGGTGCGACATCTCCTGGGCCGCCTTGTTCGTGAACGTTACCGCAAGGATGCGGTACGGCGGTACGCGCTCCCGGGCCACCAGGTTGGCCACCCGGTAGGTGATGACGCGGGTCTTGCCGCTCCCGGCGCCGGCGAAAACCAGAAGCGGACCGCTGGTGTAGGCCACCGCATCGGCCTGCGGCTCGTTGAGCCCGGCAACGACGCCAGCAGCGACGCCGCGGACGCCAGCCGCCACCTCGGCCGGCCCCTCCCGCTCCTCGGTCGCCATCGGCGTAGCCATGCCCGTCGTTCCCGTCGCAGGCGCAGGCGCAGCCGTCGTCGGCGTCACTGCCGCGCTGCCGGGGAGCGATAGCTGGAGCTCGCGTTGGGCCATGACGTTGGGAGGCATGCGTGACTGGTTCAAGCACGCTTTGGCTTCCGAAGAAACGGCAGCCCGATCAAACTATCGCATGGAGACGCAGATCGGGGTACTGTAGCGAGTACGGAAATGAGCGATACAACGGAAGAAAAGCAGAGCGACTCGGAAGCCACCGAGGGTGAAGGGTCGACCGAAGGCAAAGCCACGGCCGACGCCAAAGAAGCTGCCCCCGACCCGGTCGCGGAGTCACGCGCTCAGGCGCTGCACTTCAAGGACCAGGCGATGCGCGCCCTCGCGGACCTCGACAACTTCCGCAAGCGTGCGCGGAAGGAAGTCGACGACGCCAAGAAGGCCGGCCGCGAAGAGCTCCTGAAGGAGTTCCTCCCGGTGTTCGACAATGTCGAGCGCGCCATCCTCAGCGCCGAGCGCGCCACCGACGTGAAGGGCGTGGTCGATGGTCTGGCCATGGTGCTGCGGCAGTTCACCGACACCCTCGCGCGCCAGAACATCCAGCGTGCGCCCGGCGTGGGCAGCATGTTCGACCCGCAAATGCACGAAGCCATCCAGCAACTCGAAACCGACGAGCACGCCCCCGGGATGATCGTCGCCGAAGTGCAGCCCGGCTACCTCAACGGTGACCGCCTGGTGCGCGCTGCGATGGTCGTCGTCGCGAAGCCGAAGTCTTCGTAAGTCTCAAGAGGCCGTTACGATGGGAAGAGTCATTGGGATCGATCTCGGCACCACCAACTCCTGCGTGGCGATCGTCGAAACGAGCGCCACCGGCAAGGTAGAGGTACGCGTTATCCCCAACGCCGAGGGGGCACGCACCACGCCGTCCACCGTGGGCTTCGCCGCCAACGGCGATCGCCTGGTGGGGCAAGCCGCCAAGCGCCAGGGCGTCACCAACGCGCAGAACACCGTCTACGCGGTGAAGCGCCTCATGGGTCGCAAGCTCGACTCCGAAGAGGTGGTGCGCCAGGCTCGCTCCGCGCCCTATCGCATCGTGCCCGCCGACAACGGCGACGCCTGGGTCGAGGTGGGTGGCAAGAAGATGAGCCCCCCCGAGGTCAGCGCGATGGTGCTCGGGAAGATGAAGGAGATCGCCGAGACCTACCTGGGCGAGTCGGTGACCGACGCCGTGGTCACGGTGCCCGCCTACTTCGACGACGCCCAGCGCCAAGCCACCAAGGACGCCGGCAAGATCGCCGGCCTCGAAGTGCGCCGCATCATCAACGAGCCCACCGCCGCCGCCCTGGCCTACGGTCTCGACAAGCGGGGCCGCGAGCGCATCGCGGTGTACGATCTCGGCGGAGGCACCTTCGATATCTCGGTCCTCGAGATCGCCGACGGCGTCTTCAGCGTCAAGGCCACCAACGGCGACACCCACCTGGGTGGCGAGGACTTCGACCAGCGCATCGTCGATGCCATCGCCGACGACTTCAAGAAGAAGAACAACGTCGACCTCCGCACCGACCGCATGTCGCTGCAGCGCCTGAAAGAGGCGGCGGAGAAGGCCAAGCACGAGCTCTCGTCGTCGCTGGAGACGCAGATCAACCTGCCCTTCATCGCCACCAACGCAGCCGGCGAGCCGCTCCACGTCGACAAGTCGATGACCCGCGCCGACCTCGAGATGCTCACCAGCGATCTCGTGGAGCGCACCCTCGAGCCGTGCCGCCAGGCCCTGGTCGACGCCAAGATCTCCCCCGCCGACATCCAGAGCGTGGTGCTCGTCGGCGGCATGACGCGCATGCCCGCCGTGCAAAAGGCGGTCAAAGAGTTCTTCAATCGGGAGCCCAACAAGGGCGTGAACCCCGACGAAGTCGTGGCCGCCGGCGCCGCGCTCCAGGGCGCCGCGCTCAACAACGACTCCAACGTCGAGGTGCTCCTCCTCGACGTCATGCCCCTCTCGCTCGGCGTCGAGACCGGCGGCGGTGTGTTCACCGCGCTCATTCCCCGCAACACCACCATCCCTGCGGAGAAGAGCGAAGTGTTCACCACCAGCGTGGACAACCAGAACTTCGTGCCGATTCACGTGCTCCAGGGCGAGCGTCCGATGGCCGCCGACAACCGCAGCCTCGCGCACTTCGAGCTCACCGGCATTCCCCCGGCACCGCGCGGCGTGCCCAAGATTCACGTGGCCTTCAAGATCGACGCCAATGGCGTGGTCAGCATCGAGGCCAAGGACCTCGGCACCGGGCGTTCGCAGAACGTCAAGGTCTCGCCCTCCAGCGGCCTCTCCAAGGAAGACGTGGACCGCCTGGTGAACGAAGGCGAGCAGTTCAAGGAAGCCGACGAGACGCGCAAGGAGCTCGCCGAGCTACGCAACCAGGCCGAGACGCTCCTCTACACCACCGAGGCCGCCCTCGATGGCTACCGCGATCTGGTGGCCGCCGAAGTGCTCGAAGAAGCCAAGGGCCACTGCATCGCCCTTCGCCGCACCCTCGACGCCAACGGCAACCTCAACCAGATCCGCACCGGCTACCAGAACCTGGAAGCCCTCACCTTCAAGATCGCCGAATCGCTCTACGGCTGACCGCACTTGCGGCCACACGAAGGCTGCGTGGGGCGATGTGGCTACCGCTTCGGTGCCGGTGGCACGCTCCGGGCGCGCGGAACCAGCGCCGTGCGCACGGCGCGCGCGAAGTCGGTGCGGCTTCGGAGAACTTCGTAGCGGTGGCCGCTGGCCTCGAGCACGCGCCGCGGTTCGAGCGCCGCCACCACCACTGGCAGCGAGGTGAGGGTGCGCACCAGGGCCCGCGCGAAGGCCGCGTCGGACGGGATGAAGATCGCATGAAACCGCTGCATTCGTAGGTCCACCAGGGCCTCGGCCACGGTCGCGTACCAGTGAATCACCGCGCACTCGGCGGCGAGGATGGCGCCCCAGCGAGCCCGGTCGAGCTCGTCACCGAAGGCCGCCACCCGCGGCTTCAGCGCGACCATTCCGGTGGACCGCGCGGGGGTGATCGGCGCAATCGGACGGGGCTCGGCGGGCAGACGGGGGAGCGTGCGGGACATTGCAGCTTTCGATGAAGCAAGCGGCGGTCCATCGACGTCGAAGCCATTGCGTGAGGCTCCGCAGGCAAATGCTGTCGCAATGCTACATCAGCGGCGACGGCGAAACCTCAGCGGATGCCCAGGCTCGCGTCGCTGCTCTCGGAGGCAAGCTCTTCCTCGGCGGGCTCCTCGACCTCGGCGACGGCCACACGTACTTGCTTCGCCTTCACGCAATGCTCCTCCGCGAGCTGCACCATCGCCGCGAATGCGCCACGGCGGGTTGCCGCCTCCGCCTCGATCTTCCTGCGCGCGCGGGGGCCGAGAATCAGGGCCGCAAAAGCTCCGAGCAGCGGCCCAGCCCAGAGCGCGTGGAAGAACGACATTGCGTCCGAGGTGTGAAACATGTCGTGCGCGAACGACCCCGCGACGAGAGCACCGAACAGCCCGATGATCCCCGCGAAGAGCCAGGCGCCGGTGGAGCGCTCCGCCCAGCTCCGCTCCAGGAGGAGGTGGGTCTTGCCATCTCTCACCACGATCTCGACGTGGCCGGCGGGCATGCGGGGCCGATGCAACGTCGCCATGCGGCCGCCGACTTGGGTGGTATCGAGCCCGAGACGCTCCCGGATGAGCGCGGCAATGGCCTCGTAGCCCTTCGCCGAGAGCTCACCGTCCACCACCGTCTCGAGACGCAGAGAAGTCGGCGCACCGAGGCTCGAGGGCCTGCCGAAGGTCTCGCCGTTGCCGGTGGGCAATGCAGGCGCGGTACCGGAGAGCTCGGCGATCTTGCGATTCGCCGCCGCGAGCTCCGATTCGAGGGCCCCCACCCGTTCCTGCAACGCCTCCTGATCGTCGCGATAGCTCATGCCCCGAGACTACCGCGCTACGGACCGCTGCCGGAGAAGAACGACCAGGCCACGCGGCCGGTCTGCTTCCAGCTCCCCGTTTCCGGGAGCACGACAACCGACAGTCACGAGCGACGAACCGACGACGCCGTGTGCTCAGCGTACAACCGGCAAGCGCAGGTGAGCATAACGCCCTATTTCCGCACAAGCGACCGAACTCGCTCGAGCTTGTCCACAAGTCGATTGGGTGTAGACCTCATCGTGGCGGCCGCCTTCTCGTCTTCCGTGGCGGCTTGGGTGTGATGTCCACGACGTTGGCGAGCACGTGAACTTCGCTCTGGTACGTCGCGGCAAGCAGAGCCCATGCTTG
>JABFRG010000829.1 GCA_013141295.1 Polyangiaceae bacterium | reverse complement strand
TTCGACCGGACGGCGGCGCAACCGTGCAACTTACACAGAAGTTCGAGGGCAAGCTCGCCATCTCCATGCGCAACGTGCTGGAGCGCATTCCCGACGGGCAGCTCTCGGACTTCGTGGAGACGCGGCTCATCGGCAACAACCTGCCCGGCGCGCGGGTGCGCGACGTGAAGGTGGAGCACAAGGACGATCTCGACGCGCCGGTGGAGCTCAAGATCAAGGCCGAGGTGCCGCAGCTGGCCCGCGCGCAGGGGAAAGACCTGGCGGTGCGTCCGATCTTCCCGCTGCACCTGGCCCAGCTTGCTTCGCTGCCGGAGCGGCAAACGCCGCTCTTGCTCGGCACCTCGTCGCACGTGGAGGTGCACTTCGAGGTGGTGCTGCCGGAAGGCATGCGCGCACCCACCTCGCTGCCTGCCGGTGAAGCCAAGGACGGCGAGCGCATCGTCACGGTGCGCGACACGGTCCGCGGCCGCACCATCTATCTCGAGCGCATCGCCGACGTGCCCGCCGGGCGCATTCAGCCGGGCGCCGAGTACGCGCGGTTCGTGCAGTTCGCGGAGCGCGGCGACACGCTCTTCGAGGCCGAGATCCTCGTGGGTCGCTGAGCCACGTGCCGGACGAGACGGTCCCCGCCGGTCCCTTTTCGCCGTGGCTTTCGGCGACGCTTCGAGCCAGGCGCCTACCCACGGTGGGCGCCGACGTGCCGTGCGGCACCTGCAGTGGCTGCTGTCGGGCGTCGTTCTTCATCCATATCGGCCCCAGCGAGACCGAAGCCCTCGCGCGCATTCCGCAGGCCTTGCTCTTCCCCGCCCCAGGCCTCCCGGAAGGCCACGTGCTCATGGGCTACGACGAGAAGGGCAACTGCCCCATGTGGCGCGACGAGGGATGCTCCATCTACGCACATCGCCCGCAGACCTGCCGCGACTTCGACTGCCGCATCTTCACCGCCACCGGCATCGCCGTCGGAGGCCCCGCGCAGGCGCCCATCGCCGAGCGCGTCGCGCAGTGGCGCTTCACGTATCCCACGCAAGAGAACCACGCGGAGCGCGAAGCCGTGCTCGCCACCGCGATGTTCATGGAAGCCCACGGCGACCTGTTTCCCGAGGGCATGGTCCCGGTGAACCCCACCCAGCGCGCGCTCCTGGCGCTGGAGCTCCACCGGGTGATGTACGACTTCCAGCTCGAAGCCGACGCCGGACCGATGCCCGCCGACGACGTCATCCGCGACGCCCTGGTGGTCGCGGCTCAGGGGCCTCGTTCGGCGACGTAGATGTCGTCGGTGCCGTCGCGGTTGCTGGTGAGATAGACCTCGCAGCCGTCGGCCGTCTGCGAACGAACGGCCGTGGTGGTGGAGGTCGCGTCCTTCTCGGCGTCGAGCGCGGGAATCGCGATGGGCTGCGTCGCCGCCGTGAAGAACGGCGCGGTGCGATTGGGCCGCGCGACGTAGAAGACGCGACCGTCGACCGAATAGAAGAGACCGAGACCGTCCGGCGCAAGGCCGGGAGTCTCGATGCGTCGCCCATTGGGCAGCGCGGAGCCGCCATCGGGCAAGCGATCGACGAGCCCGGCGAGCCGCGACCAGGGTTCACCGTCCACGGCGCGTGCCCGATCGACGAATGCGACATCGAAGAAGCGCAGTGGCGGCTCGGCCTCGAAGTAGAGGAAGACCGCGAGGGTTCCGTCGCCCGAGAGGGTGGGCCACGCCTCGTTGTCCGGCCGCTGATCGATCGTCGTCAGGCTCCATCCGCCGTCGGGCTGCTCAGCGCGCAGCGCGATGTCGGCACGCACGCCGGCCACCATGACGAGGACCTCGCCGTCGCGCGCCGAGCTCGGATAGGGCGTCACGTTGCTCTGCTCGAGGCCGGGGACGCGCTCGAGCGTTCGGAACGGGACGCTGCGCGACGCGCGGTTGCCGCGAAACACCTCGAAGCGGCCGCCGCCGGCGCGGTCGACCCAGAGTGTGAGGCCGTCGGCGGTGACGAACGGATGGGCGAACCCCTTCTCGCCGCTGTCTCCCACCAGCTCCGTCATGCGGCGCGGTTTGCTCCACGACGTGATGGGACGCACGGCGCAGGGCGTCTGCGGGCCTCCGTCCGTCGGGCCTCCGTCGGTAGAGTCGGTCCGGCCTCCGTCGGTGGGCAGCGGATCCGCGCTGAAGGTTTGGCAAGCCGCCGCCGCGGCTAGCACCCCAGCGATCGATGTCCAAGGACGCACCTGGTCACTTTAGCAGAAGGAGCCCTCGAGGCCAGGCCGCCGGGTGGTCGCGACCACGCCGCCAAACGGTTCGTGGGCGGCATTAAATCGGCGCATCGGAGTAGAAGGGGGGCATGCTCCGCTCGACCTTCGCGCTCCTCGCCCTCTCTTCGCTCGCGGCCTGCGGCGGTACCAAGCCCGCTCCCGGCGTCGCCACCACGACCGCTCCCCCGAGCGTCGCGAAGGACGTCTCCGCGACGCCCGCACCATCCGCGACCCCGGTGCCGGCCGAGCCGGCGGACACCACCCCGAGAGTCGTCGCCCGCGGCCTCGGCGGCGTGTTCAGCTTCGCGGCCGACGATACGTTCGCCTACATCGCGAAGAAGGGCGGCGACGTGGTCCGCGTGCCCCTCGCGGGAGGCGAGCTGAAGAAGCTCGGCGCGGTCCCGGAAGGCAATGACGTGATGGCCATGACCGCGAGCCCGGAGGGCATCTACCTCGTGGTCGCGAGCGGCGGCGAGAGCGCCATCAAGAACAAGACTTTCGGCCAGGGCGCGCTTCTTCTCGTGCCCCCGGAGGGCGGCGCTCCGGTGAAGCTGGCGTCCGGCTTCGGAATGCCCCTCTCGATCGTGCTCGACGAGAGCAAGATCTACTGGACCGCAGAGAAACCTGCCAAGAAGCCCGTTTGGTCCCTCTTCTCGGCCCCGCGCAAGACCGGCAAGCCGATGGCGGCCAAGGCTCTGGTGGAGAACCAGATGTCGCGCGTCTTCGCCACGACCAAGACGAGCGCGCTCGTAGCCGGTCTCCTCGGTGGAGTCACCGTGCAGCCCTTCGCGGATACCGAGAAGCCCGGAGCGCCCTTGGGCTCGCTCCTGCAGGTGGACGCGGCGGCGCTGGTGGAGGGCGGCCGCGTCGTCATCGCCGGCACACGGCTCGACGTCGAGCACGAGGGCAAGGCCATTCCCACGGTCACGCTCGGCTCGCTCGCCGGCGGCGCCTTCACCACGCTCGCGACCCACGACGCGGAGGACCACCTGGGCGGCCTCGTGACCGTCGGCAATCGCGTGTACTATACCCTCGTCGGAACCACCGCCGGCCGCTACCGCGATGGCAAGTTGGTGCGAATTTCCCTCGACGATAAGAAGGTTACCGTCATCGCCAAGGACCAATTCCAACCGGCAAAGGTCGTCGCCACCCCAAGCGGCATCGTCTGGCTCAACGAGCGCGGCCACTTCGTGGGCGGCGACGGCGACGGCGAGCTGGTCCTGGCGCCCCTGAAGTGAGTAGGCTGCACCCATGGCACAGCTCACCTTTCGGGATTTCGCCGGGGCAATCATGGGCGGGGATTCGGCGCGCGCCGCCGAGGTGCTGCAGGAGCTGCTCGGCCTCGACGCCTCCGCAGCCTCGAGCGCAGCCGCCCACTTTCAAACCAGCATGACGGCGGACCCGTCCTTCATGAGCAAGGCCATGGGCCTCCGTGCTGCGGTCACCGGCGGCACCGACGACGACATCCGCGCGCTCCTCGGTGACTGCTTCGGACTCTCGGGAACCGCAGCCCACGACGCGACCGCCGTCCTGCGCAAGCAATACCCTTAGGGGGTTAGCTCAGAATTGCCCGCAGACGCTGCGACTGCCCGTCGTCGCCGGCCAGCTCCAGGAGCGGAGCTAGTTCGGTCCAGATCAGCTCGCGATTCAGCGCGTCACCGCGGCGCTTGACGATGCCGCGGATGTCGAGCCAGTCCTTGTCGCGCCCCGCGAACGTCTTGTGGACGATCAGGTCTTCGGCGCTGCAGGTTCGAATGACCTGGGCTGCGCCTATCGTGAAGTCACTCGCCCGCTCGATCGTGTGCTCTTCGAATGGCATGGCACCCAGCGAGACGTCGAGCGCGACGCGCGCGCTCGACCACAGCAGTAGGGTGCGGTTGACCAGAGCGAATTCCCGGGTGTCGGGCAAGCGCCCTCGAAATTCGGTGAGGAGTGCATCGATATAGGGTGCCTCGGCGCCGAAGCCGGTCAGCAACGTCAGGTCGACGTCGGCGGTTAGGCGTGGCTCGCCCCAGCGCTGCACCGCGACGCCCCCGATGAAGCAGAACGGGAACTTGCGCGCGTCGCAGACCTTCTGAATCTCGAGCGCCGCAGCGAAGATGGGATTCAACGCCGCGCCTTGGCGAAGAGACGCTGTTGGATCACGAAGCCGGAGAAGGTCGCGCGCTCGGGATCTTGAGGGCTCGCCGCGCCCAGCGAAAGGAGCGCATCGATTTGTGCCAGCGCCACTTCATCGGTCATGGCGGCGAGCTCCTCCTCGTTCACTCGGGCGACGGCCGCATCTCCTGCCCGACGCTGCGCGAGCCACGCTTTGGAGAATTCAGGTTTCATCGCGGGCACCGGAGGAGTATAGCGCTGCCGTGGAGGGAATGCCGAGCGGTTCACGGCCGGGCGAGGAGCGCCCGGACCTTGGTGCGTAGCTTGGCGCCGAGCTCCGGCTGAACCATCGCGACGTACGCCGCGAAGCCCAGAAGATACGCCCGGGGCTCTTCGTGGCCGGTCGTCTCCGGGCTCACGCCGCGTCGCTCACAATCGTGAAGCACCGCGCGAAAGCGACGGCGAGCTTCGCGGGGGATCGAGAGCTGGGTATTGGTGACGATGCCGGTAACGCGCATTTGCCCGGCCGGACGCAGCACCCGGCGCTTGCGAAGGTTCTCGACGAATCCCTCCTGTCCGATGATCTGATTCACCCACCACAAGAAGTGCCCGAGCCCCTGGCTCGGCGCTTCTCGCAGGGAGAACGTGAGATCGTCGGCATAGCGGGTGTACACGGCGCCAACCTTGGTCGCGAGCGCGGCCAGTCGCGCGTCCATGCGGCGGCACACTAGATTCGACAGCACCGGCGATGTGGGCGCCCCCTGCGGAAGGACGCTTGGCCACGCCACCCGACCGCCGGGCAACACCGGTCGGAACGTGACGATCGTCGCAAGGACCTCCGCGGCCTCGCGTGCGCAACCGTAGTGCTCGAAGAGCCCGACCAGTCGCCCGAAATGCACGGTGGGAAAGAAGTCGACGAGATCCATCTTCACGAGGATGCGTGCGCCGACGTGCGGCGCGGCATTGGTCACGGTGGATCGCCCGGGAACGAAACCATGCGCCGCAGGATGCAGCTCCAGCGGCGCGAGGAGCTGCTTCAAGAGGATCCGCTGCAGTCGCTTGAGCGCTGCGCGGGGCGCGTGAAGAATGCGTGTACCGCCGCTGGCTTTGGGTACCTCGAAGGCAACGTAAGGGCAGCCGCGACCGGCGCCTGGACGAAGGAGTGGCGCAAGCTCTTCCCCGGTGACGCCGAGCAGCACCTCCACGTCTCGGCGAGACTTCAACGCGGAGAGCTCGGGCGATGGACGGCGGGGACGGCGGGGGACGGGATAGAGCCCGAAGCGCCACCCGGTGGGGTTGAAACCTCGATGCCGCTGGCGCGACGCACTCGCCTCGAGCACCATCGGCTTCTGCGTGAATGGATTGATGGCGGTTCGCGACTCCCCGGGCAGGGAGCGAAAGGGCACGCGAAGGTCGGGAAGCGCCACGTCGTCGAGCCGGAGAGCTCGGGTCGCGCGAAACGCCGCTTGGCGCACGACCTTCGCGCGATCCTTCGTTGCATCCCGAAGGGACTTTGCAGCCGGCGATCGGGCAAACGTGAGCTCGACCCATCGAACGCCGGTGCGCCGCACTCTCGGGTCTGGATCCTCCAGAAGCCTCCGAACGAACGACTCGGTGCGCTTCGCGACGAGAAACCGGACCACTTCGTAGTCGGCGAGGGCTCGGCCACGATCCAGGAGCCGGACGATCTCATCACCATTGCCCTCGGGGTCGCCGAGGAGAGGAATCAACGTTGCGACGAGGGTTGCGATGTCCATCGAGGTCTCGGCGATGCTCTCCCGCGCCGACCCGATCTACTTGCTCTGCAAGGACGAGCCCGGGCGAAGAGCCGCCGGGCGGCCCGCGCATCGACCGTTCGATGAATGCCGGTGAGGGTCAGCCGCGACGGAACATCGCGGACGAAAGGCTAGCTCTGGTATCGACACGGGAGAGAGGTCGAAGCTACCACGAGTCGGTGAGTGGCAAGCCGGGTTCGTCGGTCCAGTGCCGGTCGACCGGCGTGGCGACGTCATGCCGCAGTGTGGCATCGGCAACGCCCCAAGCTTCTTCGGTCCACGCCTTCGAGCGCCGGTACACGTTATCGCCGTGTACGCGCAATTCGGCCAGGCGCGCGGGGTCGAGGAGGGGGCTATCCAGTACCGCCAGGTCCTCCATGAGCTCGGAGTAGCGACGCGGGGCGGCGATGCAAGCGTGAACCCCGGGTTGCGAGAGTGAGTAGCGATAGCAGTCGGGCCCTGTAACAGCGGTAGGTGTCACCGGAGAGCGGTGCAGCATGCGTCCGTAGCAGAGATTCGAGAAGGTGAGCACACCGGTTCCGCGAGCCTCACAGTGCGGAAAAACAGCACTTTCCGCCCCGCGGTGCGCGGCGCTGTGGCGAACCATCACCACGTCGAGCCCTCGGTCTGCAGCTTCGCACGCGAGTGTGCGGTCGTGGGTCGAGACGCCGGCGGCACGAACTAGACCTCGGTCCACCAGCGCACGAAGGGGACCAACGACCTCGTCGAGTCGGGCACTGGAGCGGGTCCAGAACGCGAGAAACACATCCACGGCGTCGCGCCGAAGCGTTCGCAACGTCCGCACGACGTCTCGCTCGATGGACGCCGCGTCTGCGTGGTAGGTGCCCGCCACCACCACGGCGTCCCGAGGAGCGCGGGCTCGCAAGAAGCGGGTGAGCTCGCGGTGGCTCGGCTCCCAGAAGAAGAGGTTCACGCCTCGGTCGTTTGCCTCGGCAAAATCGTCGAACGACAAGCCATGCGCACCGGAGAGGCCAAACGGTCGAACCGCAAGACCGGTCTTCCCGAGAACGCGGAGGCCGGTGAGATCACGCCTCGTAGGGTTCGACAGCGGACCGGTGATGGTGGGGCTCGGGGCTCGCCCTGCAACGACATCGTCGAGCAGCGCAAGGTGCGCCAGGACCGCGGGGTCGGTTTCGACGGCGTTGACGGTGCTCCCGCTGAGCCGCAAGAGGGTGTGGGCTGCGATCCGCTCCGAAACGCCGAGCGCGCCGACCGTGAGCAGCTCACGCACGCCGTCGCGGTGCGGCGCCAGTGCGTCGACCGCGATACTGCGCACACCGAGGTCGGGGTCGCGGGCGAGCCGAAGAAGGTTCATCGTTGTATGCTCTGTCGGCGCGGCGTCCGGAGGATCGCCGGCCCGCACGGCGTCGCGAACCCACGGGTCCGCATCGTCGCCGAGTCGTTTCCGGTCCTCGTCGCTCAAGGCGCCGAGATCGCAGAGAGCCCGGAGCGCGGCCGCACGCACGCCGCCGTGTGGGTCTTCGGCGAGCTGGCGCAGGCCATCGACGCTCTCGAGCTCGAACAGGGCGCGCACCATCAGTGCGCGGACCGGTGACGGTTGTTGCGTGGGCGCCGCCGCGAGCACGGCCAGCGCATCGCGACTCCGGCTACGAGCAAGCCAGGTCGCAACCCATATCTT
>JABFRG010001094.1 GCA_013141295.1 Polyangiaceae bacterium | reverse complement strand
TGTTCACTCCGCGTCCGGGGTGGAAGAGGGAGAGACCTCGAGCGCTGCCGGCGGCACGCTCGAGTCGAGGTGGTTGCGGAGCTGCTCCACCGCGCCGAGGACGCCGGAGACGTCGTCGCGCTGGGCCGCCTGGCTGATGCGCGCGCCGAGGGCGGCGAGCGAGGGGTACGCGTGGGCCCGGGCCTTGATGCGGCGAGCCAGCTGCGAGACCTCGGCGAGGCCCACGTGGCTCAGGCAGAACTCGATGCGCGCCATGTCCCGGCGGCACTCGTCGGAGAGCGGCATGGGGAGCGGGGCTTCGGCGGCGTGGAGCTCGGCGACGGGGATGATGGGGCTCATGCCTCCTATCGATTGCACCCTTCGGACCAACGCCAGAAACGCCGAAAATGCACCGCTCGCGAGCGCGCCCGTACCGACCTGGAACAGTCCCGGGACGGCCCGTGGAACACTCGGGACGTTTCGTTCCGGACGGAGTACCGCTTCGGAACAGTTCGCCGCCGGTACACCGTTCCGGCGTCAACGGGCGCGCGTCATGGCGCCGTCGGTGTCGTCAGGTTGACGGGGTCACCCCGACGTCGACGAGGTGGAGAGCGAGAGGATCTTCCGGGCCACCGAGATGCTGCGCTCGTAGGCGGCCTGGGCGTCGATGAGCCAGGCGTAGGCGGTGGGCGCGTCGGCCTCGACGGTGTCGGCACGCACGGTCTTCACGCTGGTGAGCGCCTGCGACATGACGTCGAGCGCGGAGTGGAAGCGGTCGGCCATGAGCCCGGTGTCGGCCCGCGCGCCGACAATCTGCGCCCGCGCCTTCTCCACTTCGTCGATGGACGACTGGACGCCGGCGACGTTGTTGGTGGCGAGCGCCTTGGCGAAGTCGTCGAGGACCTTGAAGGCGTCCTTCCCGCCGGCGGCCGCGGTGAAGGCATCTTGCCCGCTGGCGTTGCCGCGCACCGTGGTGCCGTTGGCGATCTCCACCCGAAGCGCGGTGTCGTTGCCCTGGAAGGTGCCGGTGGCATCGAAGGGTGCGGTGTCGGTCTTGGACCCACCGAAAATGTACCCGGTGGCGCCCTTGGTGTTGGCGATGCCGAGCAACGAGTCCCGAAGGCCCTTCACTTCCGTCGACGCGTCGAGGCGCTGCACGGCGGTCATGCTGCCGTTGGCCATCTGCACCGCGAGCTCGCGGGCCCGGTCGAAGAGCGAGCTGGCGCTGGACAGGGTGCCCTCCGCGAGATCGAGGTCCCCGGCGGCTTGCGTCGCCGAGCTCTTGCGCGAATCGAGCGTCGAGATCTGCCCGTCGAGGCTGGTCATCCGGGCGTACGCCGCCGGATCGTCCGAGGGCGCCGCGACCCGGAGGCCCGAGCTCGCGACCTTGCTGCCTTGCTGTACCCGCTCCCCTGCCCGCTGCTGGGCGAGGATGGCGGTCTGGAATCGCATGTTGTCGGGAACTCGCATCGTCAGAGCTCCTTGATGAGGTTTGTGAGTAGCTCGTCGGCCGCACGGAGCACCCGCGTCGAGGCCTCGAAGGCGCGCTGGTAGCGCGTAAGGTCGACCATCTCTTCGTCCACCGAAACGCCGGTGGAGCTGTCGTGAAGGGCCTGGGCCTGGGCCACGGTCCCCTCGCGCACGGACGTCTCGGAGTCGGCGGCGCTCTTGCGAATACCCACGTCGCCCAGCCACGAGCCCACGCGCTCGCTCGGGGTTCCGCCGCCCGCGAGCGGCGTCTGCGCCAGCTGCGCCAGGAGCAAGGCCACTTGCCCACCACCGGGGAGATCGGCGGCGTTGGCGGAGGCGCCGATGTTGTCGGGCGCGCCGGCCACGCTGGCGTCGACCTTGAATGCATACGCCGCGCCGGCCACCGCCAGCGGAGCCTGGAACAGGTTGCGCCCGGAGACGCCGTCGAGGCCCACGCCGGTGGAGTGCACCGCGTTCACCGAATTCGCCAGATCGAAAGCCAGCTTGTCGAGGCCGTTCTGGGCTGCCACCACGTCGACGTCGCGCACTTCGCGCAGGCCGCCGAGGGAGCCGCTGTTCACCTGGCTGGTGATATCGATGGCGGCGCCGCCAGGGCGCGGCACTTGAACGCGCATGGCGCCCGCGGGATCGAGATCCACCTGCACCGTGGAGGCGGTGTTGCCGGTGACCAACGCGGCCCCGCCGGCGAAGAGCGAGATGTTCCCGGCTTCGTCCTCGATGGCCCGAGCGCCCATGCGGTCCGAGACGTCGCGCACCAGCACTTCGCGGTTGTCGCGGAGATCGGCGGCGGGCTCGCCCATGGCCTGGGCCGCGGCGATCTTCTGGTTCAGCTCGGCGATCTTGCCGAGCCGATCGTTGACTTCGCCCGCAACCCCTTGAGCCTTGCCGAGAAGGTCCGTTCTGCTCTGAGCGAGGCCGGCAGCGGTCTGCGAGATGTTCTGTGCGAGCTCTTCGCTCTTCTGGAGCACCAGCGACCGCGAGGTGCGATCCTTGGGGTTGGTGGAGAGGGCGTTCAGCGCGGAGAAAAATCCGGTGAGCGCCTCACGCACGCCGCCCTGCTCCGGGGCGACCATCTGCTCGATGCTCCCGAGCTCCTTCGCGCGCGCGTTCGCGGCGCCGTACTTGCCGCTCTCGTCGAGCACGCGGCCATAGACAAAACGATCGAAATTGCGGCGAATGCCGGCAAATTCGACGGTACCGTTGCTCGATCCGAGAGCACGGGTCTGGAGGATTGCGCTGCGCCGGACGTACCCCGGCGTGTTCGCGTTGCTCACGTTCTCGCCCGTGACTTGTAGCGCTCCGGATTGGGCAATGATGCCGTCCCGTGCCACGTTGAGGAGCGAGAGTAGAGAGCTCATTTCAGCCGGTCACCGAAAGTCGCGAGGTGGGCATTCGTGTATTCTGCAAGATCTCCACCGCGTCCCGAACGCAGTCTCGGGCGTGGGCCACCAGGATGCAGTTTCGCTGCAGCGAGGCGACGATGCGCTCGAAGTCCTTCTGGACCGCCTTGCGCTCCTCCGGGGAAACCTGGAGGAAGTCGTTGAACATCTGCTCCTTGCGCTCCGCCAATGCGAGCACCTTCGCGGAGCTCATCGAACGAATGGCGAGCCGTTCTTCGATGAGCAAGGCCTCGATGGCCTCCAGCTGTTCTTTGGCATTCATCCTTCGGAACCCACGATCTTGTCGGCGATCGCCTGTGAGTCGATTTTGAAGGTTCCATTCGAGATGGACTCCTTCAGCCGGGCGACCTTCGCCTCGTCGACTTGATCCTTGGCGTGCAAGGCGCGGGCCTCGTCGGAGACCGAGACCTTGACGCTGTCCGAATGCCCTTCGGCGCGGACCGGCTTCGTCTTGCCATCGGAGCGCACCGCGGCGTTCTCGCCGGAGACCTTGGCGGTCTGGGCGGAGGAAACTGGGCTGTATGCATCTCGAATCTTCATGGTGTCTCCGGGGGAGTCAGCGTTGGGCTCCGCTCTCGTTCACTTATTTGGAACGGACTTGGGGTCCGGCCCTTGAGGTGAAACGTGGGCGCCCTCTGATTTTTCCATGGCCCGGCGAATTTGCTCGGACAATCCGAGGCCTCCCGCGCGAATGATGCCATCCGCCAGGGCGTCGGTGGCCATGCCCTGATAGCCGCTGCCGCCTCCAGAGGCCTTGGCGCCCCCGAAATTCGAGGCCGCGAGCAACTGCCGCACGAAGACCGCCTCGAACTCCCGGGCCGCGCCCAGAAGGCGCTCCGAGGCCGCGCTGGGCTTCTTGGGCGCCAAGCCGCTGGCGGCAGCCGACGGCGCGCTGGCGGCGCGGGCTTCTCCCGGCTCCGGCGCGAACGGCGAGTGGACGTTGCGAGCACCCGAGGGTGCGATAGGCGCGCTCATTGGATCACCAGTTCTGCTTCGAGGACGCCGGCGCCCCGGAGCGCCTGCAGGACGCTCGTGAGCTCTCGCGGGGAGAGGCCGAGCTTGCCGAGGGCAGTGGCCACGTCGGCCAGCGTCGCCGCGCCCGGCACGTAGGCCAGGTTCCGGTTGCCTTCGTTGACCTGCACGTCGGACTTCGGGACGACCACGGTGGTGCCGGCGGCGGAGCCGAGCACCGGCGCCTTCGGCTGCGAGGCGGTGGGGGTCTCCTTCACGACGATGGTCAGGCTCCCGTGCACCACGGCGGCCGGCGAAAGGCGGACGTCGCCACCGGCCACGATGGTGCCGGTGCGCTCGTTGATGACCACCCGGGCCCGGCGCACCACGGTGACGTCGAGCTCCTCGAGCACCGAGACCAGCTCCACGACCTTGCCGTCGTAGGCCGCGGGAACCTTCACCACCACCACGCCGCCGTCCGGTGCCTTGGCGGTGCCCGGGCCGAGCTTCTTCTCGATGGCCTCGGCGATGCGCTGGGCCACCGCGAAACCGGGGGTCCGAAGCTCCCACTTGAGCAGGCCGCCCTCCACCAGCGTGGTGAGCACCTCGCGCTCCACCAGCGCGCCCTCGGGCACGCGGCCCGCGGTGGTGCTGCCGGACTTGGTGGAGCTGCCGCTGGCGCCGCGCGCTTCGAAGCCACCCACCAGCACGCCGCCCTGGGCCACCGCGTAGGTCTTCTGGTCGGCGCCCTTGAGCACCGACTGGATCAGGGTACCGCCGGAGAGCGATTTCGCGTTGCCGATGGAGCTCACCGTGACGTCGATCTTGGTGCCGGGCTTGGCGAAAGCCGGCAAGGTCGCGGTGACGATCACCGCCGCCACGTTCTTCAGGCGCAGCTGCTTCGGGTCCACCTGGATGCCCAGGCGCCGCAGGAGCGACAGCGTCGACTGCCCGGCGAAGGGCACCGACGAGTCGTCACCGGTGCCGGCCAGGCCGGTGACGATGCCGTAGCCCACCAGCTGGTTTTCTCGGGCCCCCGCCACGTCGGCGATGTCGCGCAGGCGGTCGGCCCGCGCGGTGCCACTGCGGGAGAGGACCGCGAACGCCACCGAGAGCGTCACCAGAAACGAGAACCATCGACGCATGAAAAGCACCTCAGAACGGGTTGATCGCATCGAGAAGGCGCGCGCCCCAGCCCTTGCGCTGCTGGTCGGCCATGTCGCCGCGGCCGGTGAACTCGATCTGCGCGTCGGCGATGCGCGACGAGCCGAGGGTGTTGTCGGGGGCGATGTCGGTGGTGCGGGCCAGGCCCGAGAGGTACAGGTGGTACTCCTCGTTGTTGATGAGCACGACCTTGGTGCCCTCCACGAAGAGATCGCCGTTGGGCATCTCCTTGACCACGCGCACCGCGATGCTGCCGCTCAGCTGGCCCTTGCGCGTGGTGTTGCCGTTGCCGGAAAAATCCGACTTGCTGGCGTACTCGAAGAGCTTCGACGGATCGAGCTGCGGGTAGGCCTTCTTGAGGGTGGGCATGATGCCGAGGAGCGCGTTGGCGCCGGTGCTGCCGCTCGACTCGCGATTGAGCTTGGTGGAGGTGCCGCCTTCGGCGTCGGCGCTCTCGTCGATCTTCACCACCACGAAGTCGCCGAGGCGCACCGCGCGGGTGTCTTCCAGCAGGCCGCCGGAGGCGTCGCCGAAGAGCGAGCCATCGGGCTTCTTGCCGGTCTTGGCCTTGGCGTAGTCGCCCGGCGTGTAGGAGCGCTGGCGCGGCGTGAACGGCGCGATGTGCGCGGGTCCGCAGCCGACCGCGAACAGGGCGGCGAATCCCAGGCCGAAGAGCGAGAGCTTGTTCATATCCCTTCCTCCAGAAGCACGTGATCGTGGTCGAGAACCCGGGCCCGCAGCGGGCGCCCGGAAGACTTCACGGTGACCGGCACGACGGCGCCGACGTCGCCATCGGCGCCCACCAGCGCGGTGGTGGAGACCTCCACCGGACCGATGCGAATGATGAGCGTCACCGTCGTGCCGTGCGCCATGTCCGGCACCGCAGCGTCCGCGCCCAACGTCACGTCCAGAGCCACCGGAATGCGCGCCAGCGCCTCCGTATCCTTGGCGAAGACCAGCATCGCCGAGGTGGACCAGGCGCCGGTACGACGCGGCGGTTTGCCCATCTCCAGGCGCACCGAGGTCCAGCCGTCGGGCACCGCGACGCTGGCCGGAGGACGAATCGTAGACAGTGTCACTCCCCGCGGCAGGCCGGCGTTCCCTGCGGTTCGCGTGGCGGCCTCGAGCTCGGCGCGCGAGAGGGTGCGCATCTTGCGGAGCACCCGCACGCCGTCGGGCAGCTTCTTCGGGGCCAGAAGCTCGTGCTCCTTCAGCGACGCCAGGAGCTCCCGCTGCTCGAAGAGACGGGAGCCACCAGAGCCGGGCACCGCGCCCAGGTCAACCGTGTCGGCGCCGGCAACCTCCGGCAGGAGATCGGAGAGGAGGATGCGAGGGCCCACCACCGAGACCTCGCGAACGCGCAAGCCCGGCAGCTGCGCAGCGCGAACCGTGGGCGTGGGCGCGGGCGCTGCGTGCGGCGCGCCGGTTTCGTGGGCGAGGGCGGCGGGGGCCACATGGAAGGCCGCGGCGCTGAGGGCCAGGGCGGAGAGCAAGAGCGGGAGTGTTCGGCGCATGGGGCTCATTTCATCTGGGTCGCGTCGCGGAGCATCTCGTCGGCGGCGGCGATGACCTTGGAGTTCACTTCGTAGGCGCGCTGGGTGCGGATGAGGCCGATCATCTCGGTGACCACCTCGACGTTGGAGCCCTCGACGGCTCCCTGCATGAACGTGCCGCGGCCCTCGGTGCCGGCGGTGCCGAGGGTGGGATCGCCGGCGGCGGCGCTACCCTCGAAGAGGTTGTGGCCGATGGCGTTGAGACCGCCGGGGTTGGCGAAGGTGACGAGCTGCAGCTGCCCCACGTTGGAGGGGTTGGTCTGGCCGGCCTGGGTGGCGCTCACGGTGCCGTCGGCGGCGATGGTGACCTTGGTGGCGTCCGGCGGAACGCTGATGGCGGGCTCGATGGGGAGGCCGTCGCTGGTGGTGATGCGACCCTGTGAATCGAGCTTGAGGTTGCCGGCGCGGGTGTAAGCGATCTCGCCGCTCGGGCGCGTCACCTGGAAGAAGCCGTTGCCCTCGATGGCGACGTCGAGCGGGTTGCCGGTCTGCTGGATGGCGCCCTGGGAGAAGGCCCGGGAGGTCGCCACCACGCGAACGCCGGAGCCGACTTGCACCGCGGTGGGAGCCACACCACCGGCGGCGTTGGCGCCGGGCGTGCGGAGGTTCTGGTAGAGGAGGTCCTCGAACTCCGCGTCCTGCCGCTTGTAGCCGCTGGTGTTCGCGTTCGCCAGGTTGTTCGAGATGGTGTCGAGCTTGGTTTCTTGCGCGACCATGCCGGTGGAGGCGATGTTGAGCGATCGGAACATGAAGGGTCCTGCTGCGACTTTCGTTCCATCTTCAGTTCCCGGAAGATCGTCCGTTCTCCTCGCAGTATCCCCGGCGCGGAAGCGCGCGGCTGCCTTCTCCCGGACACGCGCTTGACGGTTCCGTCAAAGCGATGGCGCCGCGAGGCGCGGCCGGTGAACGCGACGAAGCAGGACGAGCCGTGCTCGCCCTGCGCTCGACTCCCGCGCACCCGAATCAGGGACCGCTGGGGACTTCTTCGCCCGCGTCGACGCCCGCATCGACCTCCGCGTCGGCGCCCGCATCCGCGGCAGCGCCGGAATCGACGCCCGCGTCCGCGTGCCCGGCGTCGGGCGTCACCGCGATGCCGCTATCGACCGCCACCGCGGCGTCGCTCGCCCCGGCCTCGGGAGATGCTTGCACGATACACGCGCCGTTGTCGCACACGAGACCCTTGTCGCAGTCGGAGTGGCGCAAGCACTCGCCGGGAGCGCTGCAGGCCAGGTAGA
>JABFRG010001250.1 GCA_013141295.1 Polyangiaceae bacterium | reverse complement strand
GTCAGTTGCTGCTTTGCGCGTCGCTCGGCGGGAGCTCGGCCTTGGGGGCCGGCTTGGTGTCCTCGTCCTTGGTGGACTCGGCGCTCTCGGGCCAGCTCGCCACGTAGTGGGGCGTCTCGCCGGGACCGCTGGCGTCGATCCACGAGACGTGGCCGGTGCCGGGATCGCGCGCGTCGACGTGAACGAAGAGGCTGTTGGGGTAGTAGCCGCAGCCGGTGTCGATGAGGGTCTTGCAGTAGGAGACCAGCTCCTCGTTGCTCACGCCCTCGATGCGGATGTCCATGGCCCGCGCCACCGCGTGGTAGCTGCCCTTGGAGGCGGGGCGGTAGCCGGAGACGAGCTCGATCTTCAGGCCCTTCTTTTCGGCGCGAAAGTGCTCGGCGATGGTCTGCAGGCGGCTCACCAGGCGGGGGTCGAGGGTCTTCTCGCCTTCCTTGAGCTCCTTCTGCTTGCGGGCCTCCGGCGTGGGCTGGGCCAGCAGGCTCAGGCGGTCGAGGCTCTTGGGAACCACGGTGCCGTCGCACTGGGTGAGCGGGAGCTTCTCGTGCTGGGTGCCGCGGACGATCTCCACCGGCTCGTTGAAGCAGGTGGGTGCCTTGCCGCCCTTGCCGCCCTTGACGTTCGCGCCCTTGGGGTCGAGCTTGTCGGCCTTCTCTTCCTTGGCGGAGCTGCTCTTGGCATCCACCTTCACGAGGACGGCGCTGGAGCCGCCGCCGGCAGAGGCGCGCGAGATCCACTTCTCCTTGCCGGCGAAGATGCGCTCGAGCTCGGAGAGCGAGGGCTCACCGTGGGACTCGGCGTGCAGGAGCGCGAGGGCGTCCTTCTTCTTCAGCTCCGGCTTGTCGAGCTCGGCGTGGGTCTTGTCGGCCAGCGCGCGCGACTTGGCGTCGGCGTGGCGATCGTTCTTCGCGGCGTTCTTCAGGTCGGCCCGGATGACGGTGCCCGGCTCCTTGGGAGCGGGCTTGGCCTTGACGTGATCGATGGTCGCCTTGGCGGAGACGTGCTTCAGGACCTTCTTGTCGGACTTGGGCGCCTTCTCGGCCTTTTCGACCTTGGCGAGCTCGTCGACCTTCTTGGCGGGCTTCGCCCCATGCTTCGCCACGGCCTTGTGGTGCGCGTGGTGCGGGGAGGCCTTGTGGGGCACGTCCGTGGCCGTCACCGCCGGGTCCGCGGGCGAATCCGCAAACGCGATGGTGGGCGCGAGGACCGAGAGCAGTGCAGCTACACACGAGAGTGCGAGTTTCATGATTCCTCCGAGCGCGTGGGAACGCGCGACGGTCGAAGTGTCCTACACCTGCCTACCCGGGCCAACATTTCGACTTTGCTTGTGGGACGCCCCCGTGAAAAAAGACGAGGAACATGGATCGCGCCGAGTTCGAAGCGAGCTTCCGTAAGCTCTTACAGATGCGGAAAGAGGCCTTCGCCAACCACGGGTGCCTCGAGTGCCAGGGTTGCAAGGGCTGCGTGGACTGTACATTCTGTGTAGACTGCACGCACACCGCACGTTCGCAGTACTGCCGAGGGTGCGAGGGCTGCAGCGACTGCTCCCATTCGCGCGACTGCAAGGGGTGCGTCGGCTGCTCGCACGCGGTCTCCTGCGAGCGGTGCTTCCGCTCGGCGTACGTGGTGCGCTGCGTGGACTGCACCGACTGCACGTACTGCTTCGGCTGCGTGGGCCTGGGCAAGAAGGACTTTCACATTTTGAACCAGCCCTACGAGCGCGACGCCTACTTCGCCCTCACCGCACGTCTCTCGCGCGAGCTCCGCCTCGAAGGCGCCTGATGCGCGCGGTGGTGCAACGCGTGCTCCAGGCCTCGGTGGCCATCGACGGCGCGGTCCACGGCGCCATCGACGGCGGCCTCCTGGTGTATCTGGGGGTGGGCAAGGGCGACGGACCCAAGGAGAGCGAGTGGCTCCTGGGCAAGCTCCTGGGCCTGCGCATCTTCGCCAACGCCGAAGGGAAGATGGACCGCTCGGTGCTCGACGTGGGCGGCGCGCTGCTCCTGGTGAGCCAGTTCACTCTCTATGGCGACCTCAAGAAGGGTCTCCGGCCGAGCTTCGAGGGGGCCATGGAGCCCGCGCTCGCCCGGGCCTCCTACGACGACTTCGTGACCCGCGCGCGCCAGCGGATCCGGGTGGAGACCGGCGTCTTCGCGGCGGACATGCGGGTGTCGTCGGTGAACGACGGCCCTGTTACGATCTGGATCGATTCCGAGAAATCGGCTGGGATGTCCCGGTGAGCGAAGCAGGCAACAAGAGCCCGGAGCCGGAAGGCGCCGCGGGCGAGCAGCCGGAGACCGACGACGAACCCGCCGCCTCTGCGAGCCCCGATGGCCCCGCAGAGGCCACCGAAGCGAGTGCCCCACCGCCGAAGCCCGGGGAATTCGAGGACGCCCTCCCCGGCCTGCCCGCCATCTTCGAGACCCTGTGGGCGCGCGTGCTCGAGGACTGGACCAACGAGAAGACGCACGGCGCGTTCCTCGAGTTCGTGATCCGCGAGAAGATGCTCCCGGACGCCGCCGGTCGCTACCGCGCCATCAAGGACGCGGGAGGCGATCGCAGCGCGCTGGCCAAGAAGAAGATCGACGCCATCGTCATCGCCGCGACGCAGATGCTCACCGAGGCCAAGACGCCGCCACCGGAGAAGAACAACCGGTGGATGACGGTGTTCGCGTTCATCGTGAGCGTGATCTTGCTCTTCGTGCTGGCGCGAGCGGTCTTTCGTCGCTGACGGTCGCACGCGCAAGCTCCTCGGCGAGGCGGAACGCGGCTTCCATCCCGGAGGCGTCTGCGGTCCCCTTCCCCGCGCGATCGTAGGCGGTGCCGTGGTCGACGCTGGTGCGGATGAGCGGCAGGCCGAGGGACACGTTCACCGCGTCGCCGAAGGCCAGGAGCTTCATGGGGATGGTCGCCTGGTCGTGGTACATGGCCACCACGCCCTGATACGCGCCGTCGCGCGCTTGGCGAAACACGCTCTCCGAAGGCAGCGGCCCCAGCAGGTCCACGCGCCTCGCACCGAGCCGCTTCTGGGCGGCGACCATACCCGCCTCGATGATGCGCTCCTCGGTACCCAGCAGGCCCCGCTCGCCGGCGTGAGGGTTGAGGCCGCACACGGCGATGCGCGGACGCCCTTCCCCGCGGTGACGACGCAAACAGAGATCGGCCAGCCAATACGTGGCGGTGGCGACCCGCGCCGCGGTGATGGCCGCGGGCACCCGGCGCAGCGGCAGGTGCGTGGTCACCAGCGCGGTGGTGAGCTTCGGTGTGGCGAACGCCATCACCACCTCCTTGGCACGGACCCGATGCTGGATGTGCTCGGTGTGCCCGCGAAAGTCGCGCACCCCCGCTTCCACGATGATGTGCTTGTTCACCGGGCCGGTGACCATGGCCGAAGCTTCGCCTCGCATCACGCAGTCGGTGGCGGCGTCGACCCAGGCGAGCTGGGCCAGGCCCCCGGCCGCCGTGGGCTTGCCCGGGGTGCGGTCCTTCTTCGCGAGCGGGGGCGTCGGGCTCCACACCGCGATGGATCCGCGCGGCACCGTGCCTCCTGCACTCTGCACCGATACCAACTTGGCCGGGTCGACCCCGCGGAGCCTTGCCGCCACCCGGAGCGTCTCGAGATCGCCCACCAACACCGCGCGGCCCTTGCTCTTCGCCGCCGCCACCACGCTCACCTCGGGACCGATGCCCGCGGGACAACCGATGCTGACCACCCACCTCATCGCTTTTTTCCTCGCACCCGCGCTTGCGCCAGGGGTTTGTAGCCGGCCCCACGAAGCGTCTCGAGCGCGAAGCTGGGGCCCAGCTTCGCGCGCAACCTGCGCACGTGGATGTCCACCGTGCGATCGCCCCCCTCGTATCCGGGCCCCCACACCGCCCGCAGGATGCGATCGCGCGAGAGCACGCGGCCCTGGTTCTTCAGGAAGAACACCAGGAGCTCGTACTCCCGCGTGGTGAGGGTGACGGGGCGGCCGTCGACGGTGACGTCGCGAGACGCGCAGTCGACGTAGATGTCGCCCACCTTGAGGAGCTCTTCGGTGGAGAAGGCGCTGGCGCGCCACTCGAGCTTGCGGATGCGAGCGTAGATCTCGGCCGGGAGGATCGGCGCCATGACGAAGTCGTCGAAGCCGAGCTGCGGCTCCACCCGCGTCACCTGGCGCTCGGTCACCACCAGGAGCGCCGGCACGGAGCGGAGCTCCTCTTCCTTGCGCAGCGCCCGCAGCGCCGCCTGCGCCAGGTCGAGGCGCTCGCCGGCGTCGACCACCAGCACGCGTGCGCCTTCCACCAGGGAAGGCGGCGCGAACAGATCGCGCGACAGCACCTCGGCGCCGAGCGCGCGCAGCACGTCGGCGGTGCCTCCTTCGCCGGACTTGGCCTCCAGGGCCAAGACGACGATGGGCGCGCTCACACCTTGGTACCGCCGACCGTGATGGAGGAGATCTTGATGGTGGGGCAGCCCACGCCGACCGGCACGCTCTGGCCGTCCTTGCCGCAGGTCCAGATACCGTCGGAGATCTCCACGTCGTTGCCGAGCATGGCGACCTTGCGGAGCACGTCGGGGCCGTTGCCGATGAGGTTCACGCCCTTGAGCGGCGCGGTGATCTTGCCGTCCTCGACCAGGTAGCTCTCGGTGAGCGAGAACACGAAGTCACCGTTGGAGATGTCCACCTGGCCGCCGCCGAAGCGCTTGGCGAAGACGCCGCGCTTCACCGACTTGAGGATCTCCTCGGGGTCGTGGGGACCGGCCTTGAGGATGGTGTTGGTCATGCGCGGGAGCGGCGCGCAGGCGAAGCTCTCGCGGCGACCGTTGCCGGTGGGCGTGAGCTTGAAATGCTTGGCGCTCAAACGATCGTGCATGTAGCCGACCAGCTTGCCGTTCTCGATGAGCACGCTGGAGCGCGGCTCGTTGCCTTCGTCGTCGACGTTGATGGACCCGCGCGACTGGAGCAGCGTCGCGTCGTCGATGACGGTACAGAGAGGGCTCGCCACTTCCTTGCCGATGGCGCCGGTATAGTTGCTGGTGCCCTTGCGGTTGAAGTCCGCTTCGAGGCCGTGACCCACCGCCTCGTGGAGGAGAATGCCGCTGTCGCCGGGAGCGAGCACCACTTCCATCTGCCCCGCCGGCGCCTCTTCCGCGTCGAGCATGCGGATGGCGAGATCGGCGGCGATCTTCGCGTGCTCTTCCGGGCTGTGGCCGTCGAAGTAACCCATGGTGGATCGACCTCCGCCGCCGGAGGAGCCGTCCTGGCGCTTGCCGTCCTTCTCGGCGACCACCCGGATGCCGAAGCGCATGAGGGGCTGGACGTCGCGGGCCATCTTGCCGTCGGAGGTGACCACGAGGATCTCGCGGATCTCTTCCGAGAAGCTGGCCTCGACCTTCACGACGCGGGCGTCGTGCGCGTGCGCTGCGGCGGCGGCGCGCTCGAGGATCTTGCGCTTCTCGAGGCCGGGCACGTCGAGCGTCACACGGTCGAGCTCGTAGCGCTGCGGGAGCGGGCGCACGGACGCGAGCACCGGCGCGGCGGCACCACCACCGGAAGCGATCTGGGCGGCGGTCTCGGCGGCGCGCTTCATCGCGTCCCAGTCGAGCTGCTCGACGTACGCGTAGCCGGTGGCGTCGCCCTTCTGGGCGCGAACCCCGACGCCCATGGAGACGCCGCGGGACGCGCTCTTGAGGATGCCTTCGTCGTAGACCAGGGAGCCGGCGGCCCGGTACTCGAAGAACAGATCCGCATAGTCTGCGCCCTTGTCGAGGGCCACCCGCAGGAGCCGCTCGGCGAGCTGGGCGTCGATGGCATTGGTACCGGCTTCGGCGAAGGGGGCGGAGTAGAGCGCAGAGCGAGTCATGGGGGAGCACGGTAGCACTCCTTTGCCAGCGGAAGGAAAGGTTCGGGCCCGGCAAAACCGACCCAATAAGCGGAAAAGTCCGCGAAATTCCCGGGCGAACCATGATACGTTCGGGCCATGGCGCAACTGGTCCTCGTGGCCATCCACGTGCTCTTCAACCTGGTGTGGATAGGCTCCATCACCGCCGTCGGTTGGCTCGTGCACCGGGCGAGCAAGGCGAGCACGCCGGAGGCCGGGAAAGCCATCGGCGAGCTGGCCCTTGATCTCTACCGCAACGTCGCGGTGTGGGGCTTCCTCGGGAGCTTCATCGCCGCGGTGGCGCTGGTGGGAACCAACGTGCAGACCTACATCCACGCCCATTGGTTACACGGTAAGGTAACCGTGGCGTTGGGCGTCATCGCCCTGCACCACGTCATCGGCGCCCGTGCCAAAAAGGTCGCGGCCGGCAGTATGCAAGCAGGGGGCCCCGGGGTTATCCTCGTTCTCGCGCTGCTCGCTTGCGCATTGCTGAGCGTGGTCTTCGTCGTCTTCAAGCAAGCTCTCGTTCCCTAGCCCCCACCGAATGGCCCTCGACCGCGACAAGATCAACCAAGCGGCTCAGAAGTTTGTCGACAAGAAGAAGTACGACAAAGCCGTCTTGGAGTATCAGAAGCTCATTCAGGCGGATCCCAACGACGCCCGAACGCTGCTGAAGATTGGCGACCTGCAGGCGAAGATGGCGGCCTATGGCGAGGCCATCAACACCTACGAGTCGGTCGGACGCCTGTACGCGCAGCAGGGCTTCGCGCTGAAGGCCATCGCGGTCTACAAGCAGATCCGCGAGATCATCGTCAAGCACGTGCCGCAGCTGGAAGACCGCTACGGGCACATCACGCCGCGGCTGGCCGAGCTCTACAAGCAGCTCGGTCTGGTGAGCGACGCGCTCGCGGCCCTCGACGAGGTGGCGACGCGGCTCCAGAACCAGCAGCGCGATCGCGAAGCGGTGGGCGTGTTCGAGAAGATCGTCGAGCTCGATCCCACCAACCCGCTCCCGCACCTCCGCCTCGCAGAAGCGCTTTCGCGCATCGGGGACGGGCAGTCCGCGGTGCGCGAGTTCGGCACCGCTGCCGAGCAGTTGGTTCTTCTCGGGCGACGCGACGATGCCATCAAGGTGCTGGAGCGCTCGCTCCACCACATGGCCGATGACGCCCAGGCCCGCACCTGCGCCGAGCTCTACGTCAGCCGTGGCACCCGTGAGGACGGCCTGAAGGCCCTCGCCAAGCTGCAAGTCTGCTTCCAGGCGAACCCCCGCGATCTCGCGACCCTCGGCCTCCTCTCTCGGGCCTTCAACCTCATCGGGCAGGCACAGAAGGGCATCGAAGTTCAGAAGGAGATGGCGCGCATCGCCCGGGACTCCGGCGATCAGGAGCAGTTCCGCGAGGTGGTCGAGCGCCTGCTGCTACTCGCACCCAACGACGAGGTGGTCAAGCGCCTGGCCGGTCAGGTGGGCACCAACGCCGGCGACAGCGGCGGCGTGCCCCAGATGCGCATGCCCGATGCGCCGGTGCCGCAGCAAGCACCGCCCGAGCCCGAGCTCGAGTACCTGGACGCGGAAGCCGAGCCGGAGGACTACGACGAGATCGAGGCCGACGAGATCGAAGAGGGCAGCGCCCCCGGCGATCTCGTGGTGCCCGCGGTGCAAACCTCCCGCGGCGGTTACGATGCGCCGCCGTCGCCGGTGCGCGTGCCGGATCCGCTCCCCAGCAGTCGCCTTCCGCGGCCCGGACAGGTGGCGGGTCGCGCCGCGGCACCTCCCGCGCGCCCTGCGCCCGTCGCTCCACCGCCGGATCCGGCGCAGGCAGACCAGTTCCTCGCCGACGCGGAGGCATTCCGCAGGGTCAAGCTCTACGACCGCGCCCTCGAGAACGTGCGTCAGGCGCGCACCGTG
>JABFRG010000078.1 GCA_013141295.1 Polyangiaceae bacterium | reverse complement strand
CTCCGGTCGTGATGCTTTCGACTGGACGCCACGTCACCAGCGCTGACCCAAGGCGCCGCGGCCGCCGGGCGCTTGACAGCAGAAACCCATCCCCGTACCCATTTCATAGGCAAAGGGTGGGCACTTTCCGAGGAGCTTGGAGCGCATGAACGTCGCGGTGACCAATTCGATGGAGGATCAGTCGGAGGGCGCAGAGCCGATCGGCCCCGATCCGCTCGTCGGCCAGGTCTTGAGCGGCAAGTACCACCTGCTCGCTCTGCACGCGCGAGGCGGCATGAGCCGCATCTACCGGGCAGAGCAGCAGGGGCTCAAGCGCACTGTCGCCGTCAAGGTCCTCTTCCTCGGCGGCGCGCAAACTTCGGGCACCGAGACCGGGTCGGAGCCGGTGAAGCAGCTCACGCAGCGCTTCTACCTCGAGGCCAGCCTCCTCGCGAGCCTGCAGCATCCCAACATCGTCACGGTGTTCGACTACGGGCGCCTCGACGAAGCAAAGCCGGCAGAGACCGCCGACGCCAGCGACAAGGGCCAGTTCTTCACGGTGATGGAGTTCCTGGACGGGAAGACGCTCTCGCAGCATCTCGCCAAACATGGGCGCCTGCCGTACGAGGAGGTCGTCGGCCTCCTCCGCCAGATGCTTCAGGGGCTTCGGGTCGCGCACCAGGCCAACGTCGTGCACCGCGATCTGAAGCCCTCGAACCTCATGATCATCACCAACGGCGACTCCGACCCGATCTTGAAGATCGTCGATTTCGGCATCGTGAAGGTGATGGACCGCAAAGGCTCCGACAAGGAGCAAGAGCTCACGCGCGAAGGCGTGCTCGTCGGTTCGCCGCGATACATGTCGCCCGAGCAAGTGCTGGGGCACGAGGTCGACCAGCGAAGCGACATCTACTCCATCGGTCTCATCGCCTACCTCCTGCTCACCGGCGTGGTGCCGCTCAGCGGCGAGACGACGGTCGAGACGATGCTCGCGCAAGTGAACAAGATGCCGCGGCGCTTCGCGGAGCTCGAGAATCCGCCGGACTGCCCCGCGTGGCTGGAGAACCTGGTCTTCTGGTGCATCGCGAAGAGCAAGGACGGCCGACCGCAAGACTGCGATGCGGTGCTCAAGGCGCTCAAGGCTGGCCCTTCTAGCTCGCAGATCCCGACCTCGCCGCCCTCCATGGCGACGTCGCTACCGGAGCTCAGCTCGGTGTCGCGCATCCGCGCCACCGAAGTCGGCCCCGAGATGAACATCCCGGTCTCGTTCGGAGAGGTTTCCGAGGCGCCTCTCAGAAGGCGCGGGCCGATGCTCGCCGTGGGCGGGCTCGCAGCCGCAGCACTGCTGGCCGGCGGCGCTTACCTCGCGCTCCGCGACAGCGGGCACAAGACGGGCGACACCGCCATCGCCTCCACCCCAGCGTTGGCCTCCAGCGCCGCGGCGCGCATCGGATACCAGCTGACGATCACGTCGGTCCCGAGCGGCGCGCGGGTCTACGACGGTGACGTCGCGCTCGGCACGACGCCCCTCCCCGTGCCCATCGACAACGGATCGCTCGCAAAAGGCGCGCGGCCGCTGATTGTGCGCCTCGACGGCTACGAGGCGCAGCGTGTGGATCCGGTCGTATCCCCCACCGATGTGACGTCACACGTGGTACTGATTGCCGTGAACAAGCCCGGTCACGCTCCGGGTGTCGGTCACGCTCCCTATGTGGGAGGGCGGCCGCTACCCACGACGAAGAGCTCCGGCGGTACCGACGTTCTCCCCTCCGATCCGCCCCCGCCCAAAGGCCTGCGGCCGCTCGACGATGGAAACCCATGGGAAAAGAAATAACGCGTACGCTACGCGCGGCGCTGGTGGCGGTTTCACTGGTGGCGGCGACTGCAACCAATGCCTCGGCCGCGCCTCCGGAAGCTCCGGCCGACGACGCAGCGGCCAAGGCGCTCGCGCGCTTTCGTAGAGGTCAGGACTTCTACAGCGAACGCAACTTCTCCGCCGCGCTCCTGGAGTTCCGGAAAGCCTACGAGCTCTCCCCGAACTATCGGGTGTTCTACAACATCGGCCAGGTTTGCTACCAGATGCAGGACTACGTGTGCGCGCAGCGCGCGTTCGGTCAGTACCTAGCCGGCGGCGGCACCGAGATTCCCGAAGCCCGCCGTCAGTCGGTGGACCAAGAGCTGGCGGGCCTCAAGCAGAAGGTCGGCTTTCTCGACCTCACGGTCGACGTGGCTGGCGCCGAGGTCTCGGTGGACGACGTGGTGGTCGGCACCACGCCGCTGAAGGAGCCGCTGCCGTTGAGCGCCGGGCGCCGGAAGCTGGTGGTGCTCAAGGTCGGCTACGTGAACGTGACGCGCAGCTTCGACCTCGCCGGTCAGGACACCGAGCACGTCAAGATCACTCTCCCTCCGGTGTCCACCGTCACCGGCCCCACCATCGTCGTGCCGCCGACCACCCAGCCCAAGGAGCCGCCGCGCTCCGGCGGCTCGATGACGGCGCTGTCGTGGGTCGGCTACGGCCTCGGCGCGGGCTTGCTCATCGGTGGCGGCGTCACCGGTGTGCTTGCACTCGGCGCCAACGACGACGTGAAGAGCAAAGTGTACGGGAGCGAGGGCGAAGCCAAGTCCGATCGCAATCGCGCCTTCGCCCTGGGCATCACCACCGACGCGCTGCTCATCGGTGGCATCGTGACGGTGGCCGTCACCACGGTGTTCACCTTCTTCGTCTCGCACGGCGCGCCCAAGACCGTGGGCTCGCGCTCTCGTTCGGTGCCCCCTTCCGCGTCCCTGTCCTTCTGAAAGCTCGTTCGCCCCGATGATATCCGCTCTCCCGAAGGCTCGAAATGTCGCCGTAGTCGCGGTGGCCATGGGCGTGGCGCTCATGGCTGCATCCTGCACCTTTCTCGCGACCGGCGGTCGCTGCTCCGCCAATGCCGAGTGCGCGGCGCGCTCGCCGAACGCGACCTGCGTCGACGGCGCCTGCGTCATGGCTTCGTCCGCCGACAAAGACGGCGGGGTGGTCGGCGACTGCAAGCTCAACGCCGAGTGCATCGCCCGCCTCGGCGAGTACTCCATTTGCGAGAAGACCAAGCTCACCTGCGTGAAGCTTCTCTCCACCGACTGCAGCAAGGTCTACGGCGACTACAAGAACGACCGCGCCATCTACGTGGGCACGATGTTCAAGCAGGGCGACACCAGCGGCGATCTGGGCGCGAGCCCCGACGCGCTCGCCGCCATCGAGCTAGCCTTCGACGAGCTGAAGAACGCGCGTGGCGGTCTCCCCGATCCGGCCGGCGGCACGTCGCGCCCGATCGTCACCGTCGAGTGCAACCAGACCCAGGATGCGGTGCGCGCCGCACGCCACCTCACCCGCGAGGTTCGCGTGCCGGCCATTCTCGGGGCCAGCACCAGCTACGTCACCATCCAGGTGGCGACCCAGGCCACCATCGAGGACGGCGTCTTCTTGCTCTCGCCCTATGCCAGCAGCCCCGGGCTCAGCACGCTCGAAGACAAGAACCTGGTGTGGCGCACCTACCCCTCCGACGCCTTCCAGGCAGCCGCGATTCCCAAGCTGGTGGACGAGATCGTCGCCAGCCCCAACTTCACCACCCCGCGTGCCGCGCGCCCGGGGGGAACGCCGACCCGCATCGGCGTCGTATTCAAGGACGACACCTACGGGCAAGGTCTGCGCGACATCATCCTCGACAAGCTGCAATTCAACGGCAAGTCGGCGAAGCAGAACCAATCCGACGGAACCCTCAAGCTCTTCAGCTATCCGAACACCGACGACCCGGCCTTTGCCACCTACGACTTCACGGAAGTGGCCACCAAGGTCATCGCCACCGCGCAACCGTTCGACATCCTCATGGTGCTCGGGACCAGCGAGTCGGTGGCCATCCTGAGCTATGCGGAGTCGCACTGGAGCGGCGACGCGCTGCCCTACTACGTTCTCCCCGACGGCGTCGCCAGCTCGTCGAAGCTGTCGATCGCCATCGACAATATCGTCACCGGCGGCACCGTCGACAGCAAGAACATCCGCAAGCGCATTCGCGGCACCATCATCAACAACTTCAGCGGTCCGGTGTTCGACGCCTTCTCGCTCCGCTTCAAGGGCAACGCCATCAACGGCTCCAATGCCTACGATGCCGCCTACCTGCTGATGTACGGAATGTACGCGAGCGGCACCAAGCCCATCACCGGGGCGGGCCTCGCCGAGTCGATGGCCAAGCTCCAGGGCCCGGGGCCCAACGTCGAAGTCGGCGCCAACGGCCTCTCGACCGCCATTCAAGCGCTCACCAACGGCGCCATCACGCTCACCGGAACCGCCGGTAACCTCACCTACGATCTGAAGACCGGCGACGTCACCGCCGCCACCGCGGCCGTGTGGTGCCTGGGCGTCGACGCGCAGGGCAAAGCGCGACTCGTGCCGCAAACGGGCGAGACCTACAGCGTGACCGACGACGTGCTCTCGGGCTCATTTCCCGACAAGCCCACCGGCCCCGACCCCTGCAGCTTTCGCTGAGCATACGGACTTTGGAGAGGCGGCGGTTCACGCCTCTCGTACCGAGGCGGAATTCCGCCGACTGACCGAGGAGAAAAACAAATGTCGATCGCTCGACTGAGCTGGCTGGGAGTTGCATCTTCCGTGGCCATCACGTGTGCCTTCTTCGCCTGCTCCGACTCCGCGTCGACGCCGGCCGACGCCGGCACGGTGGCCCCCAATTGCCCCTCGGCTGGCGACGGCGGGGCCAGCGGCGACGCAGCGGTGTCCGACGCCGGGGCGGTGCGCGGCAACAAGCTGATGATCGTGGGCGGCGCCCTCGCCGACAACTCGCCCATCTGGCAGCGGACCATCGAAGAGGGTGGCGGAGTAGCCAATCTTCGCTTCCTGGTGGTCACCGCAGCCATCACGGCTTCGGCCGGCAACTTCTCCTACTACCAAGACCTGCTGCACCGGGTGTACGGGGTGTCGCTGGACCACATTCAACAGGCGCGCATCGGCGACATCGACGACCCGAATACCAAGTTCGAGGACGAGTCGACCAACAAGGAGAACGGCGACGCCGACGCCGAGGTGGCCAAGGTCCGCGACTGGGCCACGGTGGTGTGGTTCGCCGGCGGCGATCAGGCGCACATCATGTCGACCTTCACCCACCCGGACGGCACCGATCGCAAGGTCACCACCGCCATTCGCGAGAAGCTGGCGGCGGGCAAGCTGCTGGTGGCCGGCACCAGCGCCGGCGCGGCCATCATGTCGGACCCGATGATCGGCGAGGGCGATCCTTACAAGTCGTTCGTTTACCCGCCGGTGTATGCCAAGTATTACCCCACGGTGGAGCCGGACGGCGGCTTCAACCCCGAGAACGCGGTGCTCCTCAACAAGGGTCTCGGCTTCTTGAGCTCCAAGTACCACGTATTGGTCGACACCCACTGGTTCCAGCGGGCCCGGTTCCCTCGCACCATTCGTGCGCTCGACTTCGCCTCCGGCGCCAGTGCGCTCGACCCCAAAATGAAAGTGGGCCTGGGCGTCGGGGAGAATTCCGCCATACTGGTGGACTTGGAGAGCGGCGTGGCCGAGGTGGTGGGCGACGTCGACGCATCGATGGTCGGCGTGGTGAACGTGAACGAGGCCGTCACCAGCGGCAACACCAGCCCCTATGCGGCCTCGAAGGTGCGCGTCGGGTTCATCGGCGCCCGCGACCGCTTCGCGCTGCCGGCCGACGGAAACGTCAACGGGACGTTCCTACCGGAAGCCACCAAGCACCGCTATTTGCCGTGCAACAAGAACCTGGGCCTGCCGCCGCTCACGGGCGACATGTTCGTACCGGGCGCGTTCGTCGATCTCTTGAAGAACCTCCTCGACGGCGAGCCGGATGGAACGCTGTGCCACGCCGACGGCCTCGGCTATCGGCTGGCGCCCGGTGCAACGGCGGTGGGCGGCGCGCCGTTCGCGGTGAAGGGCTTCTTCTTCCGCTTCACCACCGACGACAAGACCAAGGAGTTCTACAGCAGCGACTGGGGCTGGGAAGTCGAGAATGTGTTGATGCAGGTGGGCAGCGGTACGGGCACGATCGCCCCGCCCTTCTGAGCAGTTCCTCTTTTCGGGAGATATCGAAGATGCGCATAACAGGTAAACACTACGTTGGCGTTCTGGTGGCTGCGGGGCTGTGCACGGGCGTTGTGCTCGTGGCCTGCGATGGCGACGACGCGGTCTCGTCGGTGGGCAAGCCCGCCGACTCCGGGACGCCCCTGGTCGACTCCGGCAATCCGACCAACGACGGCGGTTCGCCCGACGTGATCCCCGGCAACGACGACTTCACCAAGTCGATCTCGGCCGGCGGCTACACCGCGTGCGCGCTCAGCAACAAGGGACGCGTCAAGTGCTGGGGCGACAACTCCGAGTCCGAGATGCTGCTCGCGCCCACGCCGGGCAAGAAGTGCGCGGACGTCGGCGGTGGCACGGTCGACTGCGACCCCCGGCTCCCCACCGAGCTCAAGCTCCCCTTCCCGGTGACGGAGCTGGTGGTCGGCCACCTGAGCACCTGCGCCATCTTCGCCGACGGCGCCACCAAGAAGCTCGGCTGCTGGGGCAACAACAACGACAACGAGCTCACGTCCGCCACCGATGCCGGCGTCTCCGCCAGCATCGTCTTCGTGAACCTCCCCTCCCCGCCCAAGCGTCTTTCCGCGGGCAAGTACTTCAAGTTGGCGCAGCTGGAAGACGGCAGCATCTGGGGTTGGGGCGACAACAACTACGGACAGTTCGGCGGAAAGACGCTGGGCGACATCGCAGTACCGGAGAAGATCTTCCCCTTCGGCGACGGCGGCGTCGACGCCGGCACGGTGGTGGACTTCGGCACCTCAGCGCTCGACACGTTCATCGTCACCTCGCAGGGCATGTGGGGCAGCGGCGACAACACCGGCGGCGAGCAGATGGTGCCTTCCGACCCCACCGACGAGGTGCACGTCTTCACCAAGATGCCGGTGCCCGACGCCGGCGCGCCCATCGCGTCGCTCCACCGGGGCACCGCACGCGCGTACGGGCAGTGCTTCGTCACCACCCTGGGCGAAGCCTGGTGCTGGGGCGACAACTCCACCGGCCAGGTAGGTAGCACCGCGCCCGGCGCCAGCACGATGGTGCCGGTCCGCGTCCCGCTCCCCGCGGGCAAGAAGGTGGTGAGCATCTCCGAAGGCGGCGGCAACGTGTGCGCCTCCCTCGACGACGGCAGCGTGTTCTGCTGGGGCGACAACCAGGGCGCGCAGAACGGCCAGCCCGCTTCGGGCGACTTCACGCCGCCCACCCAGGTCCCTGGGTTGACCAAGATCGCATCGGTGTCGGTCGGCTACTGGTATTTCTCGTGTGCGCTCTCCAGCGAGCACAAGACCTTCTGCTGGGGCGACGGCAGCTACGGCCAGCTCGGCGCACCCACCGACGGCGGCCTGCTCACCAGCGCGAAGCCGGTGGAGGTTCCTCTATCGTGGTAGCGGAGGTGCGCGCGTGAGCAAGGAGCACGTCTGCGTGAACTGCCACAAGATCGCGCCGGAGACGTCGACGGACTTCACGCTCATCAGCGTGGAGTTCGGCTGGCGTCTTCGGAGGCAGTTCAACGCCGACGGCAGCCTCGATCTCGCGTGGCGGTGCCCCGACTGCTGGAAGAAGTTCAAGGCGAAGACGCCCGGCGCGTAGTGGAGAATTCACGCGCGCCAGTATCTCGAAGAAGAAATACCGGGTTTCACGCGGAGAGCGCGCCAGCATCTCGAAGAGACAAAGAGCCATCCCGAGCGAAGCGAGGGACCCGCC
>JABFRG010000007.1 GCA_013141295.1 Polyangiaceae bacterium | reverse complement strand
GTCTTCGTCCTTCGTGATCGTGATCGTGGTCGTCCTTCGTGATCGTGGTCGTCAGCGTACGCGCGCTCGTGCGCGTGCGCGGGGACGCCCCCACCCGCGCGAGTCGCCAAGACCTCCCAAGCGACCCCTCACCAGCGCAAAACACCGGTGAAACGGATGTCCGCTCAGACTTCCCCGAACTCAGGGCGGGCTCATGACCGTCGCCCACCCGACACGCCCGCGCGCTGCGCCACTCCTCGAAAGCGCCACCTCTTCGCCCTTGGAGCCCCAGGAAGCCCGACCAGAGAAGGGTCGGAAGAAGCCAAGCCCTAGCCCAGCCCCGGGAAATCGCCCTTGGCGGGCCTCTCGCCTGCTCATTCTACCGGCACCGTCCCCGCGCGAGCCGCCAAGACCTCCCAAAGCGCCCCCTCAACGGCGCACATCAGCGCGATCCGAAGGGCCGGACGCCGGTTCGACCGACACGCCCTCCCGTTGCCACGCAACGCTCAAGCCGCGTGGCCGAGTGGCCCAGCATGACCCACGACCACCACGCCCGTCTCGACCACGAAAACCTCGATGTCTACCGCTGCTCCCTGGAGTTCCTGCACCTCTCGCTCCGCCTCGTTCGCGAGCTACCAGAACGTGGGGAAGCTGAGCTGCGAAGCCAACTGAAACGAGCGGCCATGTCGATCCCCCTCAACATCGCCGAGGGCGCCGGCAAGCCCACCTCGGCCGATCGGGCGCGGTACCACGCTATCGCCCGAGGTTCCGCAATGGAATGCGCAGCGCTCATCGACGTCTGTGCGGTCGCCCACTATCTCGCCGAGGACGACGCTCGGAGCGCCAAGCAGCTTCTCCTCCGCATCGTCTCTATGCTCACGAAGATGTGTCGCTAGCCAAGAGGGCCTAGTTACACTCGGTTCCGAGGGGAGGATCGGGATTGCAGTAGATGAAGCCACCGCCGGTCGTTCGCGTCACCACCACGATGGTGTCGGCCTTGGTCGCCGCGTCGAGCGTGGCCCAGACCCGGTGTACCGCGTCGGTCTGCGCCTGGGTCGCGGTGAACACGTGGAGAATCTGCTTCGACCACTTGTCCACCGGGAGCACGCGCTTGCTCGAGAGGTTGATGTCCCCGAGCTTCTTCATCAGCAGCGTCTGCGCGTCGGCGTCGGTGTAGCCGAGGCTCGCCGGCTTGTAGGCGCGAGTCACGCTCACGCCGATCTTCTTGCCGTCGATCTCCATCAGGATGTCGGTGATGGGATTGCCACCCGCGTCGCCGGGCGCCGCGTACTGGATCTGCGTCTCGGTCTTGAGCAGCTTGGCGCCGTCGCAGTAGCGCAGCACCTCGTAGCTCATGACCTCCGACTCGGTGGAGCTGCCGCCGGCATTGGGTGTATCATACAGCACCTTGCCGCCCTCCGAGAGGGAGTCGCGGACGTAGCTCTCGCCGGCCACGAAGGCCACGGTGTTGTCGAAGAGCGAAGGCGTGGGCTTGGTGAGCTCCGGCGCCAGCACGCCGCACATGCCCGAGAGCGTGCCCAGGATGTCGCCGGCGTCCTTGGCCAGGGCCGCGTCGCTACTGCCGCCGTCGTCGGTGGAGACGGCGCCATCGGTGCGCGGCAGGACGGAGGCGTCGCGCCCGTCCGCCGGGGCCGGCCCCGGGTCCGTCCCGCAGGCAACGAAGAGGCCGAAACTACCGAGAAAAAGCGCAAGAGCCGAGAAACGCATCGAGGGAATGTAGCATGATTTGGCCCTGTAACGGGCGGCGGCGCGGCGCGTAGTACCGGCATGCGCGTTCTCCTCGCCTCCCTTGCAATCTCCCTCTCGCTCGCTGGCTGCGCCAGCAACAAAGTCGACGCCGCGGCGCCGCACACCACGGCCGCGGCCGAGCCGCCGACCCTCTCCATCGACGAGCTCGAGAAGCGCCTCGCCGACAAGCCCACCGAGACCTTCGTCTTCGACGCCAACAGCGAGGAGTCCTTCAAGGAGGGGCACGTGCCCCACGCCCAATGGCTCGCCTACGATCAGGTGACCGAGGCGCGCTTGCCCAAGGACAAGAACGCCTACCTGGTCTTCTATTGCTACAACCCCCTCTGCGGCGCGTCCCACCAGGCGGCCGAGACGGCCACCCAGCTGGGGTACCGCAACGTGCACATCTATCGCGGCGGCATCCAGGGCTGGCGCGCCGCGCAGAAGCCCCTGGAGCGCTGACTAGCCCGGATTTCCGGGCTAGGGCTCAGCTCGCACCGGAGCCGAGCTTCTCTTTGAGGTAGCTGGTGATGAACGGCGTGGCGGCGGCCGCGATGGTGGAGGCCATCCCGCCGTCCATGCCCGCCTTCTCCACCAAGGCCTCGGTCACGCGACCGGTCACGACGCCGATGGCGCCATCTTCCAGCGCGCCCATCAGGCCGTCGCCCTTGGCGAGGCCGGCGGCCAGGCCGGCCAAGAAGTTACGGCCGGCGTGATCACCGAGCAGGCTGCCGAGCAGGCCTTCGTCGGGCTTCGGATGCTGATCGTTCACGTGGGTCGCCACCGCTTCGGTCGCGTGCCCGAGCACCGCTTCGGCGTCGCCGCCGGCAATGCCGTGGTTCCCCAGCGCCTGCACGGCGCTCTGACCCTGGGAGGAAGCGAGAAATCCCGTGATGAGTGATTGCACGTCCATATGGAGCCCTGCCTTTCGATAGCGGTCGTAGCACGGGCCGCCGCGCCCTTTCCGGGCCCTCGCATGGTGCAGCGGCGCCGCGACAGGTATAGTGTCACACAGTGCCATTACCCCCAAAGTTGAAAGGGAGGCCCCGAAGCGCGACACTATCCCTCGAGATGAAGCTCCCGCCGCCCAAGCCGCCGCCGTCGCGCACTGGTTCCACCGCCGGCCCGCGTCCCGAGCCGGGGCCGATCCGTCCCACGAACTCCCGCATTCGCGCCGCCGGACCCCCGCCCCTCCCCACCGAGCAGCGGGCGCCGATGCCGTCGGAAGACGGCTACATGTCGACGCACGCGAAGATGTCGCTGGCCGACATCGCGCTGCAGCTTCGCGACGAGCAGCTCGAGGCGCGCATCGTCCACTACCGCGCCGACCTCGAGACCAACTCCGAGCTCGACGCCATCACCGCCCAGGTCATCCGCGAGCTCACCGAGCTCCAGAAGGCCGCCCAGAGCCAGCGCAACGACGGCGCCGCGGTGCCCGCCGGCGATCGCTCGCAGCTCGAGATCGAGCTCATCCAGTCGCTCAAGGAAATGCTCTCGCGCATCTTCCGCGAGGGGCGCCTGGCGGTGGTGTTCGAGCGCAAGCTGGCCGAGGTCAGCAAGCGCTTCGCGCGGCTCTTCTTCCGCAGCGAGCTCCACGAGAAGATCGCCGGGACCACCGGCGAGATCAAGACCATGCGCTTCCCCGAGCAGGCGCTCTACCACATGTTCGCGCGCAACGAAGAGCACCTCATGAAGGAGCTCGAGGCCCTCACCTACGCCGACCCCACGCTCTACGACGAGACCGTGGCGCTCTTCGGCAACGTGGTCAAAGAGCTGCGCGACGACTTCCTCTCCCGCACCACGCCCGAGCTCAACGAGCTGGTCACGCTCCTCCACGCGGTGCTCCGCGAGTTCCTCACCAAGGAGCTGCCGCCGGTGGTGGGCGAGCTGGGCTGGGAGGTGGTGAAGGAGGCGCGCCTGGCGGAAGCCCGCACCTCCGCCGGGTACAAGATCTCGTCGGCCCACTTCCCCCACTTCCGCCACGCCTTCGAGCGCCACTTCCTGCAGCGCCTGGTGCCCTACGTGGCCGATCAGATGCTCGCGCGCATTCGCAACGTGCACGGCAAGTTCCGCAGCGAGACCCTGAAGTTCGTGGCCGATCCGCGGATCTTCAGCGACGTGTGCGAGGTCATCTGCGACTCCGTGTACGACTCGCTCTACAACGACGGCTTCCTCGACTTGCCCACCGACTGGCGAGCGAAGATGAACGTCGAAGGGTGACGCGCGCCGCGGGAAGCGCCCCGTGATCCTCCTCGACGTACTTCCCGAGCCCAGCGATTCCCCGATGGCGGGGCCGCTGGGCTTCGTCGTGGCCACGGTGCTGCTGGCGCTCCCGGTGATGCACCTCGCCTTCGTGGTGTACGGCACCTTGCGGACCATGATGGCGGTGCGACCGGTACCCGACCATCCGGTGCGCAGCCAAGTGCCGATGGTCAGCATGATCGTGCCGGCCTGCAACGAAGAGAGCACCCTCGAGGCGGCGACCCGCGCCAAGCTCACGGCGCAGTATCCGAACCTGGAGATCATCCTGGTGGACGATCGCTCCACCGACCAGACCGGGAAGATCGCCGATCGACTGGCGGCCCAGGATCCGCGCGTTCGTGCGGTGCACGTCACCGAGCTCCCGGAGGGCTGGCTGGGCAAGGTGCACGCACTCCATCGCGGGACCATGGAGGCCAAGGGGGAGTGGCTCCTCTACTGCGACGCCGACGTGCACCTCTCGCCCAGCGTGCTCCGGCGCGTGGTGGCCGAGGCCGAGGCGCGATCGCTCGACTACGTCTCGGTCATTCCCCGCCTCCGCAGCGGACCGTTCTGGCGCGACGTGGCGTTCGCCACCATGGTGCGCGTGATCCTGCTCCTCGGGCGCGGGTGGCAAGTCCGCTCCGGCGACGTGCGCGCGGCCGCGGGCTCCGGCGTCTTCGGCCTGGTGCGCCGCAGCGCGTATGCCCAGACCCAGGGCTTCGAGCACCTGCGCATGGAGGTGGTGGACGACGCCGCCTTCGCGCAGATGATGAAGCGCGCCGGCGCCCGGTGCGAGGTGTTCCTGGGCAAGGACGACGCCACCCTGGATTTCTATCCCACGCTGCGCGACCTCATGCACGGCCTCGAGAAGAACGCCTACGGCGGCCTCGGCGGCTACAACCTGCTGCGGCACCTGGCGGTGGTGATGGTGATGCTCGCCATCGAGGTGGGCCCCTGGCTCGCGCTCTTCGTGCCGCAAGGGCGCGTGCTGGCCGGGCTGGTGATCCTCCTCCTCGCCGCCACCCAGGGGCTCCTCGCCCACTGGATGGGGCAGTCGATCCCCCGCGCCATCGTCCCCTCGTTGGGCGCGTTCCTCATGATCGCCATCCTGGCGCGCGGAGGTTACCTGGTGGAGACCCGCGGCTACATCGAGTGGCGCGGGACCCGCTACCCCCTGGATCTCCTCCGAGCCAACCGCCGTCTCGTGCCCTGAAACGCGAGTCGTATCGGACACTTTCGGCTTGTCACCCGGGCAGGCGACAGGCGCCGTCGAAGAGACGCGTTACCTTTCCCCCATGCGCTTCTTCTCTTCCCTCGCCGCCCTCGCTCTCGCTCCCTTCGCCGCTTCCGCGCTCCTCGCATGCAGCAGCAGCAGCAGCTTCGATCCCCCGCGCCTCGCCGAGAGCGATGCGGGCGACGCCGGCGTGTCCGACGCGAGCACGGTGAAGGATGGCGCCGCGCAGGCTGCCGATGCGGACGCGGCACCGGTGGATCCGCCGAGCGCCCTCCGCACCTGCGTGCAGGCCTGTGAACGCGCGGCGCCCGCGGCCTCGGTGCAGACCTTTTATGCCTCGCTCCAGGCTTGCTCGTGCCAGTCGGATCTCGGCAAGTGCGCCGCTTCGTGTCCCACCTTCTGTCCCAGCGGTCCGGTGTCGGCCCTCGGCAACGCGTGCGGCGACTGCGTGGTGCGCGCCTACGACGTGACGTGCGCCGCGGAGCTGAAGTGCGACGGCGACTCCGCGTGCGTCGACTTCGCCGATTGCGCCCGCAACTGCGGCATGACCAACCCCTGAGCGGACGTCGCGGTCTACTGACGTCCTTCGGCCTTGGCGGCCGCCTCGGCCTTCTCCCGCAGGCCACGTACGGCGTCGCCGGCGTAGTCGCGGAGCTCCTCGTCGATGATCTCCTGCGGCGCGGCGATGGCCAGCGAGATGAGGATGTCGACCTTGAGGACCGTGGTGCGATCGTCGACCTTGCGCATCACGAACAGCGCGTGGGAGTCCTTGAGGTTGCCCTTGAGGTACTTGCCCTCGATGGCCGAGGTCCCCGGCACGACCGTCTTGGTCGGCGAAAACCTCATGATCTCCCAGAGGGTAATGAAGCCCTTCATGATCTGGATCTGCATGTAGACGTCGGTGTCGTCCCCCTCTTTTCCGACGATGCGCGAGGTCTTGAACTTGTCGGGCACCAGATCCTTCCACTGACCGAAGGCGCGGACGTGGCGCTCGACGATCTCCTGGGGCGCGGCGATGACCACCTCCGCGTGACCATGGCGCTCCGACTGCCCGGGCGGAACGTAGTTCGATTTGAGCACCCCACCGGCCTTGCGGATGCGGTCGGCCTCGGCGTCGGGCGTCTCGGTGGGACGCGGCGCGATGGTCTTGGGCGCGCACGGGTAGGCGCGGGCCGCGGGCACGAGCCCGGCCAGACCGGCGAAGCAAACGACGAAGCAAGCGAGACGTTTCATCGCCGGCGATCATACACCAGCCGAGCGCCGGGGTTGAGCGCTGCGCGCGGTTGAGGGCGTCAGGGATCCGGGAAGAACTTGGCGCGGCCCTGGCTGAGCCACCACTCGCGAAAGCGCAGGTGCACCCGCTCTCGGTCGCGGCGCGAGCCGTCGTCGGCGTAGCCGAACTGCATCTGCGTGAGCTCCGCCAGCTCCACAGCGGCGGCGCGGCGAAGCGTGGGCTCGTCGTGGAGCAGCGAGTCGATGAGCCACTCGATGCGATGGCGACCGACGTTGGAGGTCCACCAGCTGGACCACTTCCGGGGATCGCCGCGGAAGTCCTGGCGCGTGAGCGACACCAGCGACTCGTTGGCGGCGTTGGCCACCGCGGCCAACGGATCGGTGAGGAAGCTCACCAGGATCGGCACCGCGATCGGCTGCCGCAGCTCGCTGATGGCGTACAGCATCGAGATGCGGCGCGGCGGAGGGACCAGCGGATCCTTCGCGGGACGCGCGAAGCGCTCGACGATCTGCCGCGGATTGGTCTCGGCGAGGGCCCGCGCCGCCACCAGGGCCACGCGCCGCACCCGCGCATCATCGTCGGCGACCCGGCGCGCCACCGCGTCGAGCGCTTCCGGATACGGGAGCTCGGTGAGCACGAAGGTGGCGAAGAGGCGTCGCGTGACGTCGCCGTCGTCGCAGTAGGGAAGGATGAACGGGAGCGCCACCCGGCGCTGCCGTACCACCACCCGCAGGAGCGGACCGCAGTCGCTCACCCGGGGCAGCGGTGACGTATCGCTGATGCCGATGAGGATCGGTCCGGGGAAGCGATCGACGATGGCGGGCATGGCCTTGGCGCCGAGCCGCACCAGCTCCGTCTCGGCCTCGGTATCGGAGTTCGAGCACACGCGCTCGACGAGATCGGCGTGCTCGATCTCCACGTTCACGATGACCGACGGGAGCGCTTCCACCGCGCCGTTGGACGACGGCGGGGGCCGCGCCGACACGGCGATGGCAGCGGAGCCGGGCAGGGACACGGGGGCCGGCTGGGCCTGCGGAGGCGGGCGCGGCGAGGAGTCGCGGCGGTTGATCTCCTCCACCAGGGCGCGGGACTCGTCGTCCTCCAGCTGCGCCAGATCGGGCACGCTGGGCGAAGGCTGCGGCGCCGGGCTTCCGGGCATTCCCGGGCGCCAGACCTCCACCGACTCCGCCGCGGAGACCGCCGCCGCCACCGGCGCGTCGGGGCGCCAGACGTCCACCGGCGTGTCGTGGCGATCGAGCGTCGCCACCGGCGCGGGAGCGGCGTCGGGAGACCACACCTCGGGCGCCGCAGCGACCGGCACGGGAGCCGCCGCATCGGGTCGCCACAC
>JABFRG010000016.1 GCA_013141295.1 Polyangiaceae bacterium | reverse complement strand
CCTCCATGCCTGCACACGCGCCCCCAACGATGGGGCCGATTCCGCTCACCACCCGGCGCGCCGCCAGCGAAGTTCGCGTGCAGCCCGCCTCGACCCGGATGCCCGCTGCGGCCCCGGCCTCGACCCGCGGACAGACCGCGAGCTACTCGAACTTCGAGCAGGCCATCGAGCGCGACTGGGACGTGCCGGCCTTCCAGCGCCGCGGCCAGTGAACCGGTAGACACCGAACGGACCGCGACGTCGCCGAAAGGTGCCGTCGCGGTGCTTCGTTTCAGCGACCGACCCAGCGCACCGGTGTTCCCAGCGATTCGGCTTCGCGCACCACGGTGGAGAGTCCTTCGGAGGTCGAGGCCATGAGCAGCGCACCGGCGTCGGAGATCCAGCGGAGCGCTTGGGGCCGTGGGAGCAGGCCGACGAAGTGCGCGTCGACGTCCAGCTCGGCCGCCCTGCGTTCGAGCGCCGCCCGCTCCGGGCCGTCGCCGACGATGACCAGCCGCGCGGAGCGCCCATGGGTGTGCGCCACGTATTCAAGTGCATGATGCACGTTTTTCGAGGCCACCAGGCGCCCTACCGACACGAACAGCGGGGCGACCCCCGCACGTTCCTGGGCAGGAGCGAGCGGCGGGAGCACGATGGGGCTGGGGCGGATCACGACCTTGCGCGCGAGCTGTCGGGCGGCCTCCCGGCCTAGGTCGAGCTCCCGGTAGAGGGCGTCGGAGACGAAGCGCCATGCGCTGCATCGACGAGCGAGCCGCGTGACGAGCCGATCGCGGATCACGCGGGGCAGGCCGTTGAGCAGGCGCACGTCCGCGCCATGGGAAACGATGGACAGATCGGCGGGGCTCACCGCTGCCACCGCCAGGGCGCCGGGAATGGCCCAGTGCGCCACCACCGCGTCGGGGGCGAGCGACTCCACGGCGCGACGGGCGTCCAGGAGATAGCCGGCGAGACCGAGCGCGCGGGTGGGACGAGCGCGAATGCGGGTGGCCGCGCCGGGCCATCCGAGCGCCTCGCCGTGCGGCAAGCGGAGGACCGTCACCCGACCTTCGATGCGCTGGGTTCGTCGGCCGTCGTCGGCCGGAGCGACCACGATCACCTCGTCGGTCTCCGCGGCGGCGTCGGCCTCGCTGCGCACGAAGTGCCCGGCCGGATCGCCAGCGTAGGCCGGGTAGGACGTGGTCACGAATGCGCGGCGCACGCGTCCAGCTACCTCGAATCGGCGCCTCCTGTAAATCGCTGCGGTCGCGCGGTAGCGGGGCCCAGGTCGGATGCCGGCGTCCGTGACGGGCCTTTCGTCGCGTGGTAGGCCTTTTCGGTGCCCTTCGCTTCGCCGCTCCTGGTGGTCCCGTGCTTCAACGAAGCCAAGCGGTTCGATGCCGGTGCGTTCCAGGCGCTGGTGACCGATTGCCGCCTGTTGCTCGTGGATGACGGCTCCACCGACGAGACCGGCGCGGTGCTGGGGGCCTTCGCGGCGGCGCACGGTGAGCGCGTTTCGGTGCTCACGCTCGCCCGCAACAGCGGCAAGGCCGAGGCAGTGCGCCAGGGTATGCGAGAGGCGATCGCGCGCGGCGCGTCGGAGACCGGCTACCTGGACGCCGATCTGGCGACGCCGCCGGACGAAGCGCTGCGGCTCCTGGGGGTGCTGCGGAGCAATCCCGCCCTGAGCCTGGTGATGGGGGCGCGGGTGGCGCGCATGGGCGCGCGCATCGAGCGGTCCGGCGTGCGTCACTATCTGGGCCGCGTCTTCGCCACCGGCGCGTCCATGCTCCTGGGGTTGCCCATCTACGATACCCAGTGCGGCGCCAAGTGGTTTCGCGTGAACGAGACCCTGGCGGCCGCGCTGGACGAGCCCTTCGAATCGGCATGGGCCTTCGACGTGGAGCTCCTGGCCCGGCTGCTCGACGGCGTCCACGGTGTTGCCCCGGTTGCGCCCGCGGCCCTCCACGAGGAGCCGCTCCGCGCATGGCGCGACGTCGGCGCATCGAAGGTGACCGCCGGCGGCATGGTGCGCGCCGCTACGGATCTCGCGCGCATGAGCGTGCTACGCGGTCGCCGCGCCGCCCGCCGGTAGCGCACTCCGGGGGCTGGCGTCCCGTCTCAGTGGGTCGAGGCGGGTGCCGGTGCGGTCGAGGCGGGTGCCGGTGCGGTCGAGGCGGGTGCCGGTGCGGTCGAGGCGGGGGCCGGAGCGGTCGACGCGGGTGCCGGTGCGGTCGCTGCCGGCGCCGTCGAGGCGGGGGCGGGCTTTTGGTTGTAGCGTTCGGCGTAGGCGCGTGCGCGTCGCTCGTCGTTCTCGGTCTGTGGGAGCTTGGCGCGGGATTCTTCGGCGGTCCAGAAGGCGCCCACGATGCCGATGGCCGAGAGCGAGATGCCGACCACGAGGGGCGCCGTGCGGCTGTCCTCGTCGAGCAGCGGCGTGAGCACCACCAGCGAGGCCAGACCGATGAACGAGGCCGCCAGGGCGAACGGATTCAGTACGGCGCCCCGCCGACGCCGGGCGTCGAGGTCCTTGACCCGCGGATCGCCGGTGACACGGAACAGATCTTCCTCGCCCAGCTCGGCGGTGCCCTGGAAGCCGGCCCACTTGCGGCCGTGCAGGATGGGCCGATCCGGCTGCCCGGGCCGCTCCGCGATGTCGACCGAGGTCGCCGCGTGGCGCACGACGATGGGCTCACCCGTGTCGAGCGCCGTCATCGGCGGAAGACTCGCGCAGCCTGTGGTCACGAGAAGCAAAAGAGGAAGCACACGCACGACGGCGGCCGGACCTTAACACGACGAGCGGGCGAGGGACACCCCTCGATAGGTATGCCCATGGGGAGGCGCAGCGGCAGATCCGAGTTCCCTCCGCCGCGGCTCGGCGCTAGGAGTCTGGCGTGCAGTACCCGCAGTCGCCCTTCCAGCCCCAGCCGCAGCCGCCGCCGACGGGCGCCACCACGCAGGTGACGAAGATCGTGACGCTGGTGGTCGTGCTCCTGATGGTGGTGCTCATCGGCGGAGCCGTGCTGCGCACGTTCCTCGGCGGACCGAGCAAGGCGAGGGGGCCGCAGGCCGGGGTGGTGACGCTCGGCCACAGTGGCTGGGAAGACGGTCACGTGGCGTACACCAAGGACGTGCCCAAGGACGTCGCATCCAAGGTCGCCGAGTACTTCCGCGGCGCCGGATGGTTCCCCAACGGCGGCAGCGATCCTGCGCTGGCCGGTCACGGCACACCCAAGCTCAGTCGCGTCCAGGGGGGCGGGCACGGTACCGTGGCCCTGGTGGAGGTCGAGCGCACGGCGACCGCGTTTCGCGTCGTCGTCTACGCCAAGGCCGTCGATGCCGCGGTGAAGGACTTCGCGCCCAAGGCGCGCGACGCCCTGCAGACGGAGCTCGCGACGCAGGTGGAGTTGGTGGTGCGCGTGGAAAAGGATCTCGGGAGCTCCATCGAGTGGACCGACTGGAGCCCGCCCTGAGGTGACCGCCCTGCGCCACGTGCTGGCTCGCATCCCGCGGCCCGTTCTCGATCTGCTCGCGGTGGCGGCCATCTTCCTCTACGTGGGCCTCGCGCTGTGGCCGGCTACGCGTACCCTGCTCATGCCCTCGGTGCGCGACGAGATGCTCTCCGACGGCACCGACCCCCGCGCACTCCTGTGGTCGTATCGCATCGTGGAGCGGGTGTTCGCCGAGCACCCGGCGCACCTCTTCTACGGTGCAATCTACACGGACCTCGGGAACGCGCCGGGCGGAACGCTGCTCTGGATCCCCTGGATCGAGCGCATTCTGGTGCTGGTTCTCTCGCCGATCACCCACGACGGCAATATCGCCAGCGCCATGGCCTTCGCGCTGCTCGCGCTCAATGGTCTCGCCATGTACTGGTTCGCGCGCGTCATGACCTGGCCGCGGGCCGTCGCCTTGGCGGTGGCGCTGGCCTTCGCGGTGAACCCCTTCACGCGGGCGCGGGTGGTCGTTCACATGGGCCTCGCCGGCCTCTACTACCTGCCGCTCATCTTCGCCGGCCTCGAGTGGGTGGCGCGTTCCCATTCTTCACGTTCTGCCCGCGTCGACCGGGCGTGGCGGGTGGTCGTCCCGGCGACCTTGGCCTTCCTGGGCGCTGCCACCGTGGCGCACTACTACCTCATCATCGCGCTCGTCTCGACGCCGCTCTTCGCCGTGTACTTTCTGGTGCGGTGCCGCGCCCACGGCGGACCTTGGCGACGGCGCATCGTGATGGTGCTGCTGGCGGCTGCGCCCACCGTGGCCTGGCTGGGGTTCTCGTTCGCGCGGCCGGCTCCGCCTGAGGTGGCGTTGCAGACCACCGCGTACCCGGAGTCCACCGAGGACGTGAAGCGGCAGTTTCTTCGGAGCGGCGGCGCGCACTTCGTCGACTACCTGGCCGGAGATCTCAAATTCGGGGGCGCCGACCGCATCGCGCCCCGGGCCGCGGTGAACACCTACATCGCCGAGCACCTCGACCACGGGAACCTCCACGAGCGAACCAACGGCATTCGCTGGACGCTCCTCTTCTTGGCAGTGGTGGCGGCGGCGGTGGCCCGGCGTGAGCGCGCGGCCCGAGACACGAACGCCCGGCTTCGGGGCGGCACGGTCCGCTACTTCGCGGCGTTCGCGGTGGTGGCGCTGGCGTTCTCCCTGGCGCCAGCGGGCATCGCCTCCTACGGCGACGAGTATGGCCCTTCCTACTGGGTGAGCTGGCTCATCCCGAGCTTTCGCGTGCCTTGTCGCTTCGGGCCGCTCGTTCATTTCGGTGTACTCTGCATGGTCGCCGCCTTCGTCGCCTGGGTTCGCGAGAACCCGGCTCCCTCGCTCCGCCGCCTGGGGGGCGCGCTCTGTGTGGCGCTCCCGCTGCTGGTGGTGATGGAGTACCTACCGAAGGATCGTCTGGTGTTCTCCAAGCTTCGCCCGGTGATCCGTGAGGAAGCCGGCGCGCCCCGCTGCGGGCTGGGCATGTTCTTGCCGTTCCAGCAGTTCGACTATTGGGCCTACGAGGAGACGCGCGGCACCTCGTGCGCGCTCATGTACCCCATCACCGACCCGGGGCAGCGGCGCTTCGAGGCCGAGCTGGGGCCCAAGCGCGACTACGGCCGGCCCGACGAGCAAGCGCGCGTGGTGGCCTTCGCGCAGTGCACGGGGCTCGATTGGATTCGCTTTCGCCCGGAGATCGCCGAGCCTTCCCGGGAGCAGCTGTGCGCGACCATGGGCGGCGTGATGGAAGGGGCATGGGGCTGTCGCATGCCGGCGCACGGCCCCAAGCGATCGTGGGAAGCGTGCCTGGAGGGCGGCGCCGCGCCGCACCCGTGAGCTCGTCACGACAGAAACCCTTGGTGCTCGCGGCGTCGTCTGTCTTCGCCGGAGCGAGCGCGTACGCGTTCCAGCTCCTGGCGAGCTCGTCCTCGGCGCCGTCGGAGTTCGCGGCCCTCAATGGCTGGATATTCTACGTCAGCGCGGCGGCGACGGCCGGCGTGGTGCTCCAGTATTACGTGAGCCTGCGGGGCCCCCGGGCGCGGCTCACCGGTCCCGCGCGCACGGCCATGGGCGTTCTGGCGGCGTCGGTGCTGGGGGCGACGCTGCTGTTGTCCGCGCGCCTTCCGCCCTGGGCCACCGGCATGCTGGCCGTGGCATCGCAGCTCGCCTACGGGTACGCGTTCGGCGCGTTCCAGGCGAGCGCCGATCTGGTGGCGCTCGCGGCGCTCAACGTGGTGGTGAGCGTGGTGCGCCTCGGCGTGCCGTTCGCTCTCGGGCTCACAGCCGCCTCGTTTCGGAGCTCGATGCCCGCCTCCACCTCGGCGGCGACGCTCGTGGCGGTGCTGTTCTTCCGTGAGCTCGCGGCCAAGCCCGCGGAACCGGCGGCGACCAAGTCCGACAGCGCCTGGAAGCCGCTCTTGCCTGCGCTGCTGCTCACCGGCGCTGCGACCACGTTTCCGTTTCTCGACTCGCTCCTGGTGAACGCCGCGCTGCCGGACGACGTGGCAGGGGAGTTCGCGCGGGTGCAGGTGGCGGGCCGGGCGCTGTTCTTCGGCGGCCTCATCCTGCTGCAGGTGGCGTATCCGTACCAGCTCCGGGCGGCGCGGGGCGAAGGCGGGGCGGGTGGCTTCTGGACGTCGCGCGCAGACGGCGTCGCGACGGCGTTGGTGGCCGTCGGGGGCGTGGTGCTCACGGTGGGCCTGCCGCGCCTGTGGCCGCTCTGGGCCAAGAGCGATCTCCCGTGGACCTGGCCCGCGCTGGTGTCGGTGAACTTCACATTGCTCTTTGCGGTCTACGCGCGGGTTCAGCGGGCAGCGGCGGTGAAGGACGTGCGGGGCGCGCTGGTGGCGGCGGCGTTGCTCGCGGTGGCCGCCGTTGCGGTGCCGCGGCTCGGCACGACGGTGCAGACCATCGGCGTCGCGGCGGGGGCCTTCTATGCGTTGGCGCTGGTCGCGCTGGTCGTGCTCCGCCCGGCTTCACCGGCGGCGGGCTGACCCCCCGCGCGCTTCTTCAGGCTCACCCAGATACCGCGCACCGCACCGGCGCCGAAGGCCAGGGTGACCGCCGTGTGAATCGGCAAGAGCGCGACGAGCTCGCGCGGGCTCTTCGCCAGAAGCGCGGTGGACGCACCGATGGCGAGCAGGCCCGCGCCGGCCAGCGAGAAGCCCACCGGCGGTGCCACCACGCAGAGCACCAGCACCGCACCGGACGCGGCGAGCGCGCCGGTGGTCACCCAGAAGAAGAGGCCGCGCCGCTCGAACACGTGGTACTCGACGAAGCCGGGCCCCCGGTCCCAGATGCGCCACACGAACTCGCGAAAGGTCTCGCGCGGTACCCACGAGACGCGTACATCCGGGTGCACGGTGATGGGGCACTCCTCGACCATGCGCCGCATCAGGAACGTGTCGTCGCTCAGCAGGTCTTGCCCCTCGAAGGCCTCACAGGCCCGGAGAAACAGCTCCCGCGGACAGTAGAAGACGCCGGTGCCCTTGAGGAAGTCGTCGAAGTTCTCGGGCGTGAGCACGATGGGCGCGTGGGCCTTGGCGTAGTGCTTCCGGAAGATGAGCTTGTGGGAGCGATCCCAGTAGAGACAGAAGCGGTTCTTGCGGGTGTCGATGTCGACCGCGCCCACGATGGCCGGATAGGTCGCGACCGCACGCAAGAGCGCTTTGGCAAAGTCTTCCGGGAGGGTGAGGCGGGTGTCGAGGAAGAGCACGTTCTCGCTCCGGGCCGCGGCGGCCCCGCGGCGGCGCGCTTCGAAGCGCCCCACGTTCTCGGGCAAGCGCAGGACCCGAAGCTTGCCCGCGGCTTCGGGCCGCGCGGCGATGGCGTCGAGCACGGAAGCCGTCTCGTCGCGCGAACCGTCGTCCACGAAGACGATCTCCTCCGCCGCCTGGGTGACACCGGCCGCACAGAGGCTCTGCCACAGCGCCTCCAGGTGGCTCTGCATCTCGAAGGTGGGGATGACGACGCTGAAGGCCATGACTGCCTTCTACCACCGGTCGGCCCCGGCGCTCAGCGGGTCGTGCAGGCGAGGCTACGTGCGGTGCCGTCGGGGCCCATCGTCTGCTCTACGCAGGCGATGGAGCAGGCGCCGTCGCCCTTGTAGGTGAGCTCGACGAGATACGTGTGGCCGTCTTCGGCATGGAGGCCGAGGTCGTCGGTGCAGGACTCCGACGCCGACGTCTTGGTGATCGGGCGGGTGGTCGCGGGCCCCGGATCGCTACGTTCGCGCAGCACCGGGCGCACGCAGGTCCGGCGCTCGCTCTCGGTACCACACTCGTAGGTCTCGACGTCGGAGCCTAGCGTCTTGGTGGTGGAGCTGTGCGTCGTCTCGTAC